>DMWH01000183.1 GCA_003483345.1 Clostridiales bacterium
ATGTGAATAATTCAGACTGCATTCATTTCCCCTCCTTGATATATATTCTATAAGTATACAATATCACAAAATGGCATGGATGTCAATCAATATTACAACAAAGAGCTTTGTCAAGTGTAGGATTACAATAGATGCGTTACAGTTAGATGTGGAAATTATGGAAAAATCTTCCAATTAACATGCGTTTCGGACGAGAAGGGGCGCCATTCTATTTTAATATTTGTCACGCAATTATTTATTTTATCCTGCGGCACGCATATACGGAAGTGCATAAGCAAGCACAAAAAATAAACCCACCGCTAATCCAAATACCATATATAACCACATCAGATTATGCGTCTTTGCATCTTTATTATCATCTTTCTCCGAATCAGGCCTTATATGTAACTCAGTATATCTTTTAATATCCTGATCACTGGCTTTCTTAATCTTATTTCCTATATACATACCTATACCACTTAAAATTAATCCAATAAAAAACGGATCTAGATAAATTGGAAGAGTAATGCCGGCTATTGTTGTAATCGCTTTCGTTACAGAGCATCCCAAAAATCCAAGCAGCATTCCCCAAAAAGCAGAAGCCTCGCTCATATTCTTTTTCCAAACACTTGCAATGGCCACAATTCCCCATGCACTCGCTATTACTGTTCCTCCGAAATACATGATCACGAAAATCTGCGGTGGATTAAAATATGCAATCGCAAGTACAATGAGGCTCACAATACCCATTACAATTCTAGATATTTTTAAGTCCTTATTGATGTCAACATCCTTATCTTTAATTAAAATATCATTAGTAAGAGATGTACCAATTAACGATAAGAAGGTGGATGCAGAAGAAATTCCGGCTGCCAGTATGCCGGTAATCATGATAACGCCAACCAAAGTAGGCATGACATTTGTTGCTGCCCATATTAAACAAGTACTTGGATTCTCTAAGCTTGGATTTATCTTATAAACAAAAGCCGCAGAAAAATATAATGCCGTTGTAACCGCTACCACTCCCATAGAAGCAAACACCGCCGATCTTTGAACAGTGTGCTCGTCCTTTGCCATAAGGTACCTGCTTGTCTGCCAAGGACTTACCATAACAACGATTGCCCATACAATACCGTATGTAACAGCCCATGCCAGATTTTGATACCCGGATGGATAAAGATACGATAAATTGTTTGTCCAACTGATAATTCCAGGATTCGTTGTAGATGTCGCTAAAGCAGAAATGGATTCTGTCCAACCACCAGCAGCGCCAACAATATATGGAATTCCAATTAGCGCTGCTACAAGAAATACCAAGAACATAATAGTATCCGTAAGCAAAACACCCATAGAGCCAGAATAAACTGTAAAAATGGTAAATGACAACCAAGCAATGACTGTGCATACCCTGTAGTTTAAACCAGAAATCTGGGTCATCAATGTGGCAACTCCTTGAATTGCAGAAAGAAGATAAGCCGTTACCGCAATCATAAGCGTTAAAGCTGCCAGCATTTGAAGTCTTTTGGAATTAAACCTTTTGCCAAAGTACTCAGGAACTGTATTAACCTTTGCTCTTCTAATATATTTACCAAACAAACCAGCGCCGTAAACATACCCAGATGCTTGAAGAATACCCACAGTCATAATTCCCATAAAAAAACCACTATATACCTCTCCCGTATCTCCCATAAATGCTCCTGTTGACAAGAAAGAAGCAATTAAAGATCCCACTATGAGAATCGTTGGAGCTTTTCGTCCTGCTACATAATAATCATTTGTATCCTTTACTTTATTTCCAGCCAGAACGCCGATAACTATAAAAACAACAATGGAAATAATAACGCCAATCATATAAATGTTCATGTTTTAATCTCCTTTTTTTGTAATATACCCATAAAATATTGCTGCGAAAACGTACCATAGGCCGAACGCTATAGATAAAATAAATTCCATCATTTATTTTCCCCCTTCTCATCAATTGGTAATATTAGATTTTCTCCTAATTTTGCATCCCATTCTTCTGGTTTTATTGGACACAAACCAGAATCATGAAAGAATGTCAGTTCACCAAAATAAATATGTCCATCAATTAAGTATGTATCTACACGCAATTGTATTGTATCTTCAGCAAGTGTTTCCGCAAATGATATTAACTGTTCCCACTCTTTTGGTTTTTCAAAATTACAATTGGCGTTTTGTGCAATAAATTTAACAGGAAGATGATTAAAGTTTATATCAAATCCATCATTAGTACGGACATTATTAGAATGTGCCGTTCCACGACAAACCATAACCCAATTCACCTTACCGTTATAACAAAACAGCTTATATTCAGCACATGATGGTGAAGAAAGCTCCATATATTTTTCCGCAATTATGCGCGGACGTACATTTTTATACGGCCATTCTCTACCATAAGAATAAAAATTATATTTAAGCGATCTTTCAATTTTATTTTTAGCTTGGCTGTAATTAAAATTTTTCTTATCCTTGCATATAAATACTGTTCCTGAATCATGAGTTGTTTTAAGAACAAACTGTTCAGGCAATTTATTAAAATCAATATCGTCAAATTTGTCCCAAACTCCTAAGGTGGGAATTATATATTTATCTGCATCTCCACCCAATTTTTCTTTTACAAATATTTTTGCTTCGTACTTATCAACCATCCTATTGTAAACAGGCTTCCTGTCATAAAGTTTTAACCACTGAAGCTTCTCATTAAATGTAGCAGGGTTTTTTAAATTTAAGCTTTTCCCCATATAAGCCTTGTACATCCATTTTAGATAAACATCATCAGGCAAAAAATCCAGCAACCCATGTTTTTGTAAGACAAAAAAACTTTTTTCAGGATGTTTTATAATGTTTTTAATTCTCATTATGCTGCATTCCTCCATATGCAATAAATAAAAATAGAATAATTAAATCCTTATTTCACTTTTTTACCGTTTGCCCAATCATAAAGTTAAACGGTCTTAATAAAATAATTTTTTCACATATCTTTAATAAAACAAAAACTAAACATGTTATAACAAACAAATTATCAATCCCTATTTTACCCAAAACACTTTTTGTCACATTTATAACCAGTTCGTTACAGCATAAATATATAATTGAGTATTCTCCAATTTTCAACAATTCTCTAATAAATACAGAATCAGCTATATGTTCTATGCTAAAACTAATTCGATATATTAGCATCCATAACACAAAAATAAATATAAGACTATTTATAACCGTTATTGGTATACAAGCATATTGCCCTGTCCTCATATTGAGAATGCCGTTTTGCATGATGAAAAAGGAAACAAGAATCATAACTGCCAAATACCATAATATATTTATTTGTCTAAGCTTTGATATTATTTTTGTATCCCAGCATCTATTTAAAATAACTCCAAAATAAAAGTATCCAAGCCCCACACATGAAGCTCCAAAAGACCATGGAAATCTAAATGGAAATAGCGTCGTTTCCAACAAACCTATAACAAATATAGTTACTATTACAACAGCTTTTAATATATTTCCTGTAAAGTACGTTTCGAGCAAATAAGCCATAATATTTACAAATAACATTGCAGTTAAAAACCATAATGCTCCGGCAATTGGCATTCCACTCGAATTGATCCATAAAACAGACTTGATTGGAGTTAACATAGCATTAAAGGATTCTGGTTTAATCTCAACAACCCATAATAAATATCCAATTAAGGAAAATGATATGTAGGGAACAATTAGTTTCTTTCCCGTCTTAAAAAGATGCTTGTATCCGCCCTTGTAGTATAAATAACCGGAAATTACAAAAAATAGCGGCATATGAAACCCATGTACAAAATGTACGAAAGAATTTGCCAAAGGAATATGGGCTAACACCATAAGAATGATTCCAATTGCTCGAAGCAAATCTATATACATAACTCGTTTGCTCATTTTCTCACCATCTTTTCTTTCAACTTCCTAACATTCGAGAGTATAATCTGCTTAGCTTCATCAATCGCAAAGTAGCAATAAAGGAAAGATATAACGATGTAAATAATTGCTCCAACAATAATCTCAATAATCAAACTTGATAGATTTTGCGGTAATGCGGGAGAAATTAGTCTAATAGCCACACACATAACTATCCCAGTACATAAAAAAGGAATACCCATCCGTATAAAATCCCTGAGCTTTATATATCTTCGACATATATAAAGCTCAATTATAAGCCCGAATATTTCTGCTACAATAGTTCCTATGACAGCTCCAAAAACTCCCATTCGGGGAATCAAAATGCTTGATAAAACTAAATTGATTCCCGCATTAAAAAATAAAATCCAAACCATTGCCTTGTCCATTTTTAGTGGATAAATAAATTGTGACCTCATTATTTCTCCCAGACCAATGATTAAAATCAATGGGGACATTGCACTAATAATATCACCGCAGATGGCAAATTCACTGCCATAATATTCTATGGCCAGCAAATCATCTACAGCCAACAGGCCAAACACCGATCCGAACCCAATAAAGTAATTAACAATTAACGACTGCCGTAAAAGTTTCCCCATCTCATTAAATTTTCCGGAAGCGGCCATTTTGCAAGCCTTGGGAAATAGAACAGTACTGATAACTACAATAAATGTTCTTGGTATAGTGATAATTTTATTTGAGTACTCATAAAAGGCTACATCGGTAACATCTGATAAAATCCCTAACAATGTCTTGTTAAAAATTGTATATAGCGTAGCCGCTACTGCTGCTACAAAAAGCACGAGCATCGGTTTAATATGCTCCATTACATCTGAAATAGTAAATTTTATAGGTTTAATTGTACTTATCATTTGCGGTAATACGATTATAAAACCTATACAGGTAGAAAGGGACATTATAATTGTATATATGACAAGATCATCCGGAGATTTAACAAATAAAAATATGCAAATGCACTCTAAAACTTTTACAATAGTGTTTCTAATAACGACCGTTTTAAATTTCTCTAATCCTTGAAATAACCATGTGAAATCAATGACTGCACTAAACACATATATACCCTGAGCTAAAACAACATTTCTTTCACTTCTGCTGAGCAGTAAAGCATAAAGTAGATAAACAACAAATACTGCTATAGAAACGATGATATGAAGAGTAGTTAAACTCCATACCGTGCGTCTTAGTTTTAATAGATCCCTTTTCCTTGCCGCCACAATTCTTTGTCCGTGCTTGCTGATCCCGAGCATTGCCACAATGACAAAATAATATGCAATTGAATATGTATAGGTATATATACCAAGAGCTCTACTCCCCAGTGTCCTCGTCAAGTATGGAGATACAATCAGTGGTATTACTAAAATAACAAACTGATATCCGAACTGATATATGAAATTCTTTTTAGCACTGTCACCGGTCAATAACTTACTTCGCATTTTATGTCCTTTCTGTCCGCATCTTCAAATCAAGGTTTTATATAACTCATATATCTCATTAGCATTTCTTTTTGCATCATATTGCTTTTTTGCATATTCCTGACCGCATATAGCAACTTTTTTAGCTTCCTCTTTGTTTTGAAACACATAGTTCAGGCTATTTGCCAGTTCTTCTGCATCTCCTGGCTTGTATAAATAGCCAGTCTTTTGATTTGTAATTATTTCCGCAGTTCCGCCACTGTTAGCTCCTACGACAAGAAGACCTGAGAGCATAGCTTCTATTGTCACCCTGCCAAAAGCTTCATTATGAGATGCCATACATAATATATCCATTTGCTTATATAGCTTCTTCATATCGTTAACTTGCCCCATGAAATGAATATTTTTTTCTATATTACATTTCTTTGCCGGCTCCATGATTGATTCCTTATAATTTTCCGTGTAAATTCCAGCAATGTATAATTGCGGAGTATAATTATACTTCTCTTTTAATATAGCTAAAGCCTTTATCGCATCTGCTTGTCCTTTACCTTCACATACACGACCAACACAAACAATATTAGATGTAGTATCTATATCTCTAAATTTCCTCTTTTGATAGAAAAAATCAACATCTATTCCATTGTAAATTCTGTGTATAATATTGTTATTAATCAATCCCTCATACTTCTTTGTAATTGCATCAGAAACAGTAATTACCGCATCAGATTTATTGATATGTGATAATGCTATCCTTTTGCACCAAAAGGCTGCATTGAAATCTTCTTCCAAAAATTCTCTTATATGCCATATGTGTGGTATATGCAAAGAATGAGACACAAAAGAGCCAATGTAGCACGCAGAGGTGTTTTCATGAATTAAATCAATGTTATTATATTTTACATATTTTTTCAAGGCTCGACTTGCAAATAATGAATATAAATACTTAAATGGCATTTTAAATCTTTCGATCTTATTCGCTTTTTTTGAAATTATCCATGTGTATGCACAAGCACGCATTTTTATATAAGGTATACCGTTATTCTCAAGCAAATCTAATCCATCCGCTTTATCAGATACAGCTACAAACGATTCCACACCATAGTCTCTAAGATAACGAATCAACGCAATCATGCTATGATATGCTCCTGCAGATTTATTGCCTGTATTTTCAATAAACAGCACTCTCATAAACTACTCCTTTTTTTATTTATAGGCACCTTTTTATATGCAAAAAATAAAATAAAAAGCAAACCTAAAGCAATACGCATTTGTGTGAACTGCATTCTAACAAAAGAAAAAAGAACAATATAAAATATACAACAATAAACACAAATCTGTTTTTCGGAATATGTTCTCTTTGTTGCATTCATAAATGCTCGTGATGAAATGAACCCTAAAATAAACATTCCAATAATAATACCTGCCACTCTATAATCTAAGTATAAAAACCAAAAAACCGAAACATAGGCATTTGCTGTAATGTTCGTACCGGGCCATACCCAGGTGGAATCAGTAAGCATCGTCCAATCGTAGATGCTTTGAACTAATTGCGGCATATCAATCCCTATTATACTTCTCATCACGTAGCATATCGGATAAATAAATCCTAATAAGGATGCAACTCCATATCCATATATATTGCTTACCTCAACTTTTTCAGCCCATATTTCAAACATTCTTGGAGGTATTGCAAAGTATAAATACAACTGCCTGTATATTAAAGATACACCTCGTGATAAAGTTAATATAAAAAAGGCGATAATCGCTATAATGGCTATCACTCTAATTCTTTTCTTTATCTTAGACAAAAAATGCTTGGTACGAATAAGGGTATAATTTTTGTTCTTTTTTTTCTTATTATGGTACAAATAAATCTGAGCAACGATAATTAACCATATAAAAAAAAGCAAAAAAGTAGTACGATTTGCGGATGTCAAAGCGTTGATTAGTATCAAACATACCGTAATAACTAATAATTTTCGATCTCTCTTTCCAAACCAAAAATCAACAGCTGTTATTGCCGGGAGTACAAATCTTATTGGTGTAATAACAAGCAGTGCAATTGCACTTACAATGGCATTATTGTTGCTTACAATTTCTCCGCCCTGCAACATCGCTTGAATTGTTCCTAAATTTAACGTCCCCGACTGTCTTACTGTGTTAATAAACGAATATATTGCATATACCAAACATATGGCTCCTAATACATATAGTAGTTGATACCTAGGTATGCTTTTGTATGCAACATTCTTTCCTGTAGGATGTTCGTGTTTTACAAGCGAAAATTTCATTTTTGAAAAAAACGCCTTATTAAAGAAATATCCCACTATGAATGATATTATCCCTAAAAGGATCGCCAAATTGATTTCATCATCTGCTACATGCAATGTATATTCTTCCATAGAAGAAAATAACAATATCACTCCCCATAATACAGAAAATATTGTTATGGGATTTATCCACATTTTTTTCTCAACAAAATATCCAACCACGGCAAATATCCCACATAAAATTATACTTATGTATAGATATGTCATTCTTTAATACCCCGCTTCTATATAAAATTTTTTCTTTATAGCTTTCCTAATAATACAATAACCGCAATGAAAATTTCATGTTTGGTTCCATTTTTAGAAATACCTAAACGGATTAAATCTGAAGCTAAACGTATTCTGTTTCCAAAATTTTTTCTATATTCCGCAATTTTTTCTACAATTTGTAAATTTTGCTTTCCCATGTAATTTCTATATTTGTATATCTCTTTTGCCTGTTCGTCAATTTGAACTCTTCTTTTTTGCGTTACATAATCAATTTTCTCTCTAACTTTGCCGAGAATTGATTTATCCGTTGCATATCCTTGCACATTATTGCTATGCTGACGGTAAAACATAGTTGGCTCATCCAAATAAACTATCTCTCCGCCACAAGACATACAAACACCACATATAAATCTATCATGCATCATTATATTGTTCGGCATAGGCCTGCTCTTAATAAGCTGCACAAGGTTATCATTGAAAATCATTGTACACCCCATAGCATTACAACTGCTTAATGATTTTAGTACAGTCATTTTTTGTTTATCTGTAAAAACTTTACAATTTAAGCTGTTAAGATTAGAATCCACAAGATAGGCATTTGTGTATACAGCACCATACCCGGTTATTCCCGCCAAAACTCTTATTGATTCGCTTATTTTATTTTCCCGCCACACGTCATCCTGATCAGCAAAGGCGTAATAATCGGAAATCGGCGCATTGTAGAGCAATCTCATAAAACTTTTTGCAGCCCCAACATTTTCACCATCTGTATACCAATCCAATTTATTATCTTTTTTGTATTCATCTAATATTTGTCTTGTCCTATCTTCTGATCCATCATCTCGAACAATGATTTTTAAATCAAAGTTGCCGTGCTGGTTTAATATAGAATCTAACTGCTCAGATATATATTTCTCGCCATTAAAGGATGAAAGGAGTACGGTCACCCTTTTTTTATCATTCTTTATTTTATCATTATTCATATTTTTACCTCTACAATGTTGATAACAGATACATGATAATCCTCATCAATATAAGATTTTTAATACATTTTCATAAACATGCCCATCATTGTCCCAATAATTAAATCATCTTGTTTTTCCTTAAACGGCATAAATCCACTACAAGGAGAAAACGTTAATTCCGAAAAATAAATTTTACCATCCACCTCATAAAGATCTACATGTAAAAATGGTATATTTTTTGACAATATTTTGCTTATATCAATCATTTTGCTAAATCAATTAGCATAGCTGGAATTTTATCAAACGATTTATAATCACTTCTTTAAAAAGGAGCAAATTGCTAATCTTTTGTAAGAGTCAAGCTCAATTACCACGCCGCCGTTTTTGCGTATGGCGTTTGCATTTGCGCCGTTTTTCCCCAGAAGACCACGAAAATATTGTTGTTATTCGAGTATCGGTCATAATCCCTGCATAAGCTTTCAATGCCGCCTGTATCTAAGCTGGTTAGAAGGTGCATTACATTCATCGCTGTGATTCCTTTCTGTTTGTATGTATCAGCAGACCGTAGTCTACCTTACCCCCCCGGACAATATGCGCCTTA
>DMWH01000257.1 GCA_003483345.1 Clostridiales bacterium
ACTAACAAGGAGAACCCATGAAATCCTATTGTCTCTTTTGCAAAACCGGCTCAGAAAAACACATAGCCCACCAGCTAAACACAAAAGACAACAGGATCACCGCAATCGCCCCGGTCCGCATCTTACAGGAAAAACGCAAAAGCAGATGGCAGCAGCGAGAGCAGATATTAATACCGGGATATGTGTTTATCTATACAGAAGATGAAATACGATTTGAACCTATAACAGAGATCCCGGCTCTATATAAAATACTGGAATATGAAACAGGTTTAAGAGAACTCCAGGGCAGGGATCATGAATATTCCATGTGGATATACCGCCATCAGGGCAGTATCGCAACATCTAAAGTACTAACAGAAGGCAGCAATGTAAAAGTAATCGACGGACCACTCCTGGACTGTTTGGGAACCATCATAAAGTTGGACAAGCATAAGCGCAGAGTATGGGTAGCATTTGAATTTGACGGCCAGAGCCGCGTGATATCCCTCAGTGCTGAATGTATAGCAGCTGAAGATCATAGAGTCAAAGCAAGTAGGTAGGGAAAAAGCTTCATTATTAATAAATCATCGCCAGGGGCGTGTTTATTAACTGAAGCTGCATAGCAAAAATCTGTATTGTGCGGGAAGTAAATTAATTAAATCCCGGACAAAACAGCGAAGCTATGGATTTTTTTGATAAAAGTAGACATTTATCAATAACTATTATAAGTACAGCTATAATAGGAATTTGGCATCCTAATTTGATATTAATTTAGATCTAACTATGAGGTGGGATAAACTGACTAACTTTGGGTATTAGTATTATGTATCTGAATGAAACTTTGTAATATATTAATTTCACATTCAATAATTAAATACTGCAAATCAAATAGGCAGTTGGAGAATGTGTGAAGTGAAGAGAAAGAAAACAAGACAGTTTTATAATAAAGGCTTTACTTTAATAGAACTTTTAGTAGTGATGGCTATTTTAGCTATCTTGGCTTCAATAGCAGTTCCTATATATGAAGGTTATTCAGAAAGAGCATCTAAGCAAGTTTGTAATGTTAATTGCTTGCAGGTGGAACGAATGTATCATATATATTTGCTAGTGGAAAACAAAGCGCATACGACTTACGTATTTGATGAATTTTTACAAAATTATGAGGAAACCATATGTCCTGAAAATGGAGATATCAAATATGAAAACAGCAAAGTTCGATGTATTTTGCATTCAGAAGATGAAACTAACAGAAATGATGACGAAGAAGACGGCAGTGTTTCTTTTTTGTGAATGATGATATTGTACTACTCGAAAAATTTAAGTAGTTGAGATATTGATAGAATACACATAGGAAATAAAACTTGTGGATGAGTATATGTAATTACACAATATGTTGAATAAATGAGAATAATTCACCATAAAATTTTAGCCGTGAGTATGGTCGATGGATAAACGCTATATGTAGTAATTAATTCGATAAAATTACATATCAACCACTATATGTAGATTGCGACAGTGTGTATATAACAATGATAACTAATTAATATAGGAAATTCAATGCTTGAAGCATTTTAGATATAGGGAAGGAAGTCTTAACCAATGACAGATAGAATCTATCTTTCATCACCCCATATGAGTGATGAAGGATATGAAATGCAATATATAAAGGAAGCCTTTGATACAAACTGGATTGCCCCTCTAGGGAAAAATGTGGATGAATTCGAGAAGGAACTTGCTGCTAAGGTAGGAGTAAAACATGCCGCGGCATTATCATCGGGGACAGCGGCCATTCATCTTGCACTTAAGGCTGCTGGCGTAGGTGAAGGGGATATCGTCTTCTGTCAAAGCCTTACTTTCTCTGCTACAGCTAATCCGATTATTTATCAGAATGCAATTCCTGTATTTATAGATAGCGATTATGAAACTTGGAACATAGATCCCAATGCATTAGAAGAAGCCTTTGAGAAATATCCAAATGTGAAGGCTGTTTTAGTTGTTCATTTATATGGCTTATCAGCTGATATGGATAGAATTATGGAAATTTGTAATAAGCATAATGTGGTTGTTATTGAAGACGCTGCTGAGTCTTTAGGCACTGCATATAAAGGAAAATATACCGGTACCTTCGGTGACTACGGTGTGTTTAGTTTTAACGGCAACAAAATTATTACCACATCCGGTGGCGGGATGCTTGTTTCTAATAATGAAGAGAAAATCAAGAAAGTTAGATTCTGGGCCACTCAAGCCAGGGACCAAGCAAGGCACTATCAGCATAGCGAGTTAGGATTTAACTACCGCATGAGTAATGTAGTAGCTGGAATAGGCAGAGGACAGTTAAAAGTATTAGACCAGCGAGTTGCAAAGAAGAGATACATATTTGAGTTTTATAGAAGGGAACTTGGTGGACTTGATGGTGTAGAATTCATGCCTATTAATGAATGGAATGAACCGAATTGTTGGTTGTCATGTATTACTTTGAGTGGAAAAGTTAAGCCGCTTGATATAATGGAAGCCCTAGAGAAAGGAAATATCGAAACCAGACCCATCTGGAAGCCCATGCATATGCAGCCGTTCTTTGAAAAGTATGATTATATCGGTGGAGATGTAAGTGAGAAGCTCTTTGAGAACGGAGTTTGCTTGCCAAGTGATACTAAGATGAGCGATGGGGATTTAGAGAGGATTTGTGGAGTAATAAAAGGGTTGTGGGAAAATAATGGATGACAAAAATAATTCCAACTTTCCAACTTACCAACTTTCCAACAGAAAATCTATATACAGTAGATTTTTCAAAAGACCAATGGACTTTATTTTATCATTATGTGCAATTATTGTGTTAGCACCTGTTCTGTTGGTGGTGGCTTTACTAGTCAGAATTAAGTTAGGCAGTCCCGTTATCTTTAGGCAGAAACGACCCGGATTAAATGAGAAGATATTTACCCTTTATAAGTTTAGAACGATGACGGATGAAAGAGATGAGAATGGGGAGTTATTACCCGATGAGATCCGTTTAACGAGATTTGGAAAATTGTTAAGGAGTACTTCGCTTGATGAGCTGCCGGAGCTGTTTAATATAATTAAGGGCGATATGAGCGTTGTAGGGCCACGACCCTTATTGATTCAGTATCTTCCACTTTATGATGAACATCAAAAACGAAGACACGAGGTAAGACCAGGTTTATCAGGATTGGCACAGGTTAGTGGTCGAAATGCTATTAGTTGGGAAGATAAATTCGAATTAGATGTTGAGTATGTAGACAACGTCAGTTTTATTGGTGATTGGAAGATTATTATTCTTACATTAAAGAAAGCTTTCATGAGAGAAGGTATTAATTCCGAAACCGCTGCAACGATGGAAGATTTCAAGGGTTAGTTTGTAAATGAGCAATGATTGCAACATCATTGCTATAAGGGGTGGAAAGGAATATGACATGGAATAAGGCGGAGAAAATAAAAAATCAACATGATCTAGAAACGCCATACTTTTTGATAGAGGAAAAAGAGTTGAATAACAATATAACCAGTTTGAAAAATGCACTTAATACACACTGGAAAAACCATATAATCGGTTATTCATTTAAAACAAATTCTTTACCTTGGTTAGTGGACTATTTTAAAAATATCGGTTTTTATGCCGAGGTGGTTTCAGATGATGAATATCAGTTAGCATCGATAGTTGGTTATGAAAAACATAAAATTATTTATAATGGACCGTGCAAGTCAAAAGAAAGTTTTATAGATGCAATTAAAAACGGCGGTCTTGTTAATATTGATTCACAAAGAGAATTACATTGGTTGACAGAACTAGATAATCGAAAAATTGAAATCGGAATAAGAGTAAACTTTGATCTTGAAAAGTACTGTCCTAACGAATCTGCAATGGGAACTGAAGGTGGTAGGTTTGGCTTTTGCTTTGAGAATGGAGAATTGAAAAAAGTTATTAACTACATAGGTACATTAAATCATGTAAGCATTAAAGGTATACATCTACATTGCAGTACAAAGACTAGAAGCTTAAATATCTATAGGGCAATTTCCAAAGTTGCTTGTGAAGTAAAGCGAACTTATGAGTTAGATTTGAAATATGTAGATGTAGGTGGAGGATTTTACGGTGGCTTAAAAGATAAACCACAGTTTTGTGAGTATATAGAAGTTATATCTAGCGAACTAAGTAAAGAGTTTGACAAAAAGAATACGACATTGATAGTTGAACCTGGGACTTCTTTGGTATCTTCACCTTTTAGTTTTATAACTAGTGTTATAGATGTAAAAAAGACTATTGCAAACAATTTTGTTGTGACAGATGGTAGTAGAATTAATGTTGATCCCTTGATGAATAAGTCTAAATATTTTTTCAATGTGAAATATAGCAACGAGATTAAGAAGGCATTTTTAGAGACTCAAGTTATTTCAGGTTTTACATGTATGGAGAATGATAGATTATTTATATTAGAGAATCATCCCCGGCTATCAATTGGAGATATAGTAACATATGAAAAAGTAGGCGCGTATACGATGTGCTTATCTCCGTTATTTATTAAGTATTATCCAGCTGTTTATTTAAAAAAGGATGATAACTTTTATAAGATTGGTGAAAAGTGGACGGCAAGAGATTATTTTAACAAAAATTCGAAGTTATGAGGATATTTTGGTAATGAACATACTGATATTAAGCTGCGGAACCAGAAATAAAATCGTGCAATATTTTAAAAAAGAGCTAGGTGAAAGAGGCTTAGTTATGGCGACAGATTGTAGTGAACTTGCACCAGCTCTTTATGATGCCGATAAGTATTTTATCGTTCCAAGAATTAATGAAGAAGATTATCTTGATGTAATTCTATCCATATGCAAGGAGAATAATATCAAAGCTGTTCTATCCCTTATTGATCCAGAACTAAATTTGCTCGCTGCACATAAGCAGGATTTCCTGGACATTGGAACAATGCCAATAATTTCTGATTATGGAGCAGTGGAAATGAGTTTCAATAAATACGAGATGTACAAGTTTTTAATTGAAAATGAATTTAGGACACCGAAAAGCTACATCGATAATGTAGAGTTTTACAAGGATATACAAGCAGGAGAGATAAGTTTTCCGGTATTTGTAAAGCCAGTTAGGGGTAGTGCTAGTATCAATATTAATAAGGTGACTTCTAAAGAAGAGATTGAGTTATTATTTGCTCGTTACGATAACTTAATTTTTCAGGAATTTATGGATGGCATTGAGTATGGCGCCGATGTTTATATAGATATGATAGCTGGTGAAACAGTTGCTATCTTTACTAAAGAAAAAATTATGATGAGAGCTGGCGAGACTGATAAATCAGTTTCTGTAAAAGACGAGAAACTCTTTGAGCTGATTAAGAGGTTTGTTAAGAAAGCAGGCTTTAAAGGAATTATTGATATTGATATTTTCAAAGTAAACGGCGAGTATTACATCTCCGAGGTTAACCCGCGTTTTGGTGGAGGATATCCCCATGCATATGAATGTGGTGTCAATATACCCAAGATGATTATTAATAATATTGATGGTAAGACGAACGATGAAGTAATTGGGAACTATGACGAGGGTATTTATATGATGAAGTTTAATGAACTAAAAATTATTAGATAATTTAAAGGAAGTAAAGTTCATGATTAATAAAAAGGTTTGGATAATAAATCATTACGCTACCAATAGTTATTTTAACAAAGGTGGAAGGCATTATTGGTTTGCAAAATATCTTTTAAAAAAAAAATATAAACCGACAATATTTTGTGCATCCACTAGACATAATCATGATGAATTTATTGAAACCAAGAATAAGAAATATGTTTCGTACATCACTGACGATATACCGTATGTTTTTGTTAAAACACCTACGTATAAAGGAAATGGTATTAAACGTATTCTCAACATGCTGTCTTTTTATTCAAATCTTTTTGTAGTGGCGAAAGAGTGTATAGACCTACATGGTAAGCCAGATGTGATTCTGGCATCTAGTGTTCATCCGCTTACGTTGGTTGCAGGGATCAAGATAGCAAAAAAATTGGGAATACCTTGTATTTGTGAAGTTCGCGATTTATGGCCTGAGAGTTTTGTTGCTTATGGAATAATGAGCAAAAACAATCCAATCATTAAACTTTTATACGCAGGAGAAAAGTGGATTTATAAAAAAGCGGACAAGCTTATTTTTACCATGGAAGGCGGAAAAGACTACATAGTTGAAAAGGGATGGGACAAGGCGTCAGGTGGCCCCATAGATTTAAATAAGGTTTACCATATAAATAACGGGGTTGATTTAGATTCATTTGATTATAACAGGCAGCATTATAGAATAGAAGATCCTGATTTGGAAAACGAAGATATATTTAAAGTCATCTATGCAGGTTCTATTCGAATGGTCAATAAAGTTGGGTTGCTGCTAGATGCTGCTAAAATTTTAAAGGAAAAAGGAATACATGATATAAAATTCTTAATTTGGGGAGATGGCGACGAGAAGAAGCAATTGGAAGTACGTGTAAAAGAAGAAAAACTAACTAACGTAGCTTTCAAAGGGCGAGTGAATAAAAAATATATACCATATATAACTTCCCAAAGCGGTTTGAATGTAGCCTTGGGAGAGACTCTGCCGTTGTATAGTTTCGGTGGTTCTTTAAACAAAATGTTTGAGTATTTTGCTGCAAGGAAACCAATTCTGTTCACCTTTGAACTGGGATATTCAATAATAGAAAAATATGAAGCTGGAATTGAACTTTCGGTCAGTTCCCCGGCAAAGATTGCTGATACCATATTATATTTTAAGGACCTATCCGAAGATGACTATGATAACTATTGTACAAACGCCAAGAGAGCTGCCCAAGAATATGATTTTACGAAATTAACTGAAAAACTAATAGAGTTAATTAATGAAAGCTGTTCAAAAGAATTAGAGTGATTTATATCGACGATATTATCATACGTTTTAATTATAATTTATGGAGGAATCCCTTTGATTGATATATTGTATATTGGCGGAATCGTCTCCGATCAACATATTGATGCAGACTGCATTGATACCATAGATGCAAAAACAGCTGTAAACGATATTTTAGAATGGTCATTTGTTAAAGGGTTGGAAGAAAATCTTGGACAGCCGATTAGTATTATCAATGCATTTACAATACCTACATTTCCAAAAGACTCATTGTGGATAAAAGGGAAAACTTGGCAACACTGCGATAGTTCTGTAAATCACAGGGCATCCTTTTTGAACATATTCGCAATACGGAATTTCTCTAGAAAACAGAGCTTATCAAAACTAGCGATACAATGGGCGAAATTGAATCCACAGCATAACAAAGCAATTGTTGTTTATACTACACATTCACCGTTTCTTTGTGCCGCTGTTGCAGCAAAGAGAACAAATTCCAATATCCGGATATGCAATATAATACCGGATTTACCGGCATACACGAAACATGCGTATTCATGGAGACGTCCGCTGTATAGCTTTTTCCGTTTCTTCGATTTATGGGTTATTGCGCGACAATTTGAAAAAATAGATTGTTATGCTTTCTTCTCAGAGCATATGAAAGAAAAAATAGATGTATCTAGCAAAAAATTTAGGGTTGTAGAAGGCGTAGCAAATCCTTCACTTGTAGAGATTAAACAAAATGTTCCAAGCCCAGTAAGTAGTCAAAAAACCGTTTTTTATGCTGGAGGCATTTCTAAACGCAACGGTATAGAATTGTTACTGGATTCAATAAATTATATAGAAGATCCTGACATTCATTTTATACTGTGTGGCCAATGTAATGATGATAAGCTAATAAAAAAAATGGAAGCAAAGCGTGGGCGACTTCAGTACAAAGGTTTACTTTCTAAAAAAGAGGTTTGCAAACTGCAACAGGAAGCAACCGTTTTAATTAATCCAAGAACAGCAGATGGGGATTTTACTCGGTACTCATTTCCGTCTAAGACATTAGATTACTTGGCATCTGGAAAGCCTGTGATATGTTTTGCACTAGAGGGCATTCCTGGTGAATATGATACATTCTTGCATTACATACCAGAAAATACTCCACAAGCAATCGCACAAACCATTCAAAGAATATGTAATTTATCAGAAGAGGAAAGATTTGAGATGGGTATGCGGGGACTTATGTTTGTAGAAAAATGTAAAAACAATGTAGCTCAAATGAAAAAAATCACCGATATGTTGAAAGAATACTTCATAAATAATATGGGGGAAAGAATGTGAAGGTTTGTTTTTATGCTAGAGCTGGACAAACGAAATTGTTTGCCAAAATGGGACTGTATCTTATCAGTAAAGAAATCGATTGTTTTTTTGTGTGTCAAGATTTAAGCGAAGAAAAAAAGGTTAAGTTATTATACCAAGATGCTAAAACATATGTTCTTACGGAATTCTTACGGAAGAATTGGGATGAATTTGACATAGAATGCTTAGCAGAACTCCAGCATACTTATCCACATGTTAATCTATGGGAAGCGTTTTACACAGATCGAGTTTTGATTAATTATTCATATGAAGAAGCTATAAAGTTTTTAATCGGCCATATTCGTTTTTACGAAATGGTGTTTAATATAGAAAAACCACAAGTATTTTATAATGAAGCAATTGCATTATTCTCAGCATACGCTGCATATTTAGTCGGTATTAAGTACGATGTCCGATATACAGGATTTATCGTATCGCGTGATCTCCCGTTTGAGAAATATTTTCTTCATCATGATCCTTATCAGACAAATGATATGATGATTTCGTTGTTTCAAAAGGGTGATTTTAATGAGTATGAAATACATGAAGCGAAAGAATATATTGATAGTTATCGCAGGGGAGAGGTAGATAGAACCCATAGACAAGTATATGAAGTTGGATATAAATTCAAGAGTCGGTATTTAAGACAAATTGGTTTTTTTATAAAGGAATTATTCGACTTAAGGAATTATGACCGAATTAATTATTTGTATTATCGAAGAAATATAAAATTAAGAATTGATTTGATTAAAACTTACATTCGTGCATTTAGGCAAAAAAAGTACTTCGAAGAACCATGTGAAGGGGAACAGTATTATTTTTACCCTCTTCATTATCAACCCGAAGCTTCAACATTAGTATGTGCTAAGAAATATGAAAAGCAATTATTCCTAATTGATCAACTCGCTAAAAGTATACCGATTGATAGTCTATTGTATGTAAAGGAACATTACGTATATTTGGGACATAAGCCAACACAATTTTATAAATCACTAAAAGGATATCCGAATGTGCGGCTTATTAACCCTCTTGCTTCAACACACGAACTAATAAAGAAAAGTAGAGCAGTAATTACCCTGACGGGAACGGTAGGTTTTGAATCTTTAGCGTTAGGTATTCCAGTATTTGTTTTAGGAAATGTGTTCTATGATTTTTTCCCCAATGTAGTAAAAATTCAAGATGTCTTTAATCAAAAAGAGAGATTTATCGAGCCAGAAGCTATTGATGAGCAAAATTTAGTAAGGTTCATATGCGCATATCGAAAGTCAATGATTAATGGATGTGCCCATGCTAAATCATCACTTTTTGAATCTGATATCAACGCAAAAATAATGGCTGAGGCCTTGTTGGCAGATGAAGCATCCAAACATAGTTCAATGATTAGATAAATAGAAAAGAATGTAATTAGATGAAAAGTAAGAATAATTATTTTAAATATTTGAATTTTATCAATGCGTCTATCGTATCATTTATATTCTTGTCTTTAGCTGGAATACTCATGCGTCGATTTGTTAGTCCAGCTGAATATGGACAATATATGAGCATTAAACTGATTTTGACCTATGGAACATATATGCAATTAGGAGTACTAAATGCCTTAAACTTAGAGATCCCGCTTAATAGAGGGGTAGGAGATTTTGATTATATAAAAACGATAAAGGGGTCTGCACTTGCTTACGTTACTATTATTTCAGTAATAGGAATGGTTGTCTCATTAACATTTGCAGTTATTACAGTATCACAAGGGAATTTGCTTGATTTAGGCTACATTATAATAGGAATTACTTTGATTTTGACATTCTTTATGACTGCGTTTGACAATATGCTGCGTGGCGAGGAAAAGTTTGCGATACTCTCCAATCGTCTTTACATGCGAACTGCCATACAAGCTGGTGTTGCAATACTTTGTACTTATTTCTGGGGTTATTATGGCTTGTATATAGGAACACCAGTTGCACTATTCATCACAATTCTTTATACGCGAAAGATAGTTTCTGCAGTTAAGTTAATTTACAATTGGGGGGAAATCAAAAAGAGAATCATTGAGGGATTTCCAATTTTTTTGAATTCAACACTCGCCAATTTTTCAGAGACGGTACCCCAACTTATTGCAGTTGTTTTTATGACACCTCAGATGGTAGGGTATTTTAGCATAGCGTTACTAGTATATACTACAATCAATACTGTACCTAACGTAATTGGGCAAATTATATATCCCAAAATGGCAAAAATTTTTGGAAAAACTAATGATGCAAGTGCTTTAGCAGATTTTATTACAGATATCGAGCGGTTATTTTATTGGGGAATGGCAGTGTTTTCTGCAGTTTGCTTAGTAGTTTTGAAGTACTTTGTAGCTTGGGCATTACCAGAATACTCGACTGGCATATCAGCTGCCAACATTGCTATACTAACAGGTTGTATTGCTTCCTCCAGGATTATCAACGGAAATGCCATGGTAATTATAAAACAAAAGGGAAATTTGATTAAAATAACACTAACCTCTATTGTAATAAACTTGTCATTGAGTGTTGCCTTGGTGGGTTCTTATAGTATAAATGGGCTAGCAGTAGCCCTTTTAGTTGCTAATATATTTATCGCTATAGCAACCAATATCAATATAAGTAATCAGACTGGGATGCTACTTCTTAAACGACTGATAATACAGATCATTCCATTTAGTATCTTGCCACTACCGGTATATTTTCTAATAACTACTTATGATAGTTCTGAAGCATATGGCTTAGCTCTTCTTTATACTATATTTATAGGAACTGGTATTATATTATGGATCTTAAATCGCCGAAAAATAAGTAAAATGGTTATGAAATAAGGAGATGAAACTCATAAAGAGTATTAGAATTAAAATGCCATTAAGTTGTGTTTTATTCACAATTGGAATTATTTCAATGCAGATTTATCCATCAGTAGGTTTGCTTCTGCCTTCATTAAAGCAACCATTAGTATTTATTTGTGTTTTATTTGCGGGATTGGCGCAATTTATATATTTCACTTTTGAAAATGGTAAGAAAAATTTCAATAAGAATACAATGATATATTATTTTGGGATGCTATTCTCGATTATATGTATGGTTTTTATTAGTTTGTATAATTCTGGTATTGGGAAAAGCAACTATCATTCTTACACAACAATTGTGGATATTGTTTCTATGGCAATGTATACAAGTGGAATAATATTTACTGCTAAGAATTCTAGGATGTATACATATAAAATTCTACTAGTCTTAGGTGCAATTGGTGTTGTTAATGGAACATTAGCTATATTCAGTGGAGATTTTACAGCATTTGATCGCTCTAACACATGGACGAATTCTTATATTTTATGGTTCTCACTCTTTCCTTGGTTGGCTTTACTTGTCTTTAGTCTTTTTAAATTGAAACAACTTAGCTTACTGGAAAAGGTAATCACCTATTTTTCAACCTTGTTATATCTAGTACTCGGTATGCTGTTTTTAAAACGTATAGTTCTCTTTGAGTTGTTGCTTATAGTATTTGTAACCGGATTTGCCCAAGGGTATGGTCGTTTCTTTAAGAGAGGATTTATTATACTTATATTTAGCACTATTTTTCTTTATATCGGTGACAGTTTGTTAGATCTTAATATAATGAAATATTTTGAATTAACAATAAATAGATTCAATGAATTTGATACTGTTGGAGGATTTAATCGAGTAGAGGAATTTACTGTAGGATTGAGTGGATTTGGTCTTCTGGACTATTTGTTTGGTGTTGGCTTTGGTGGGCTACATTTTGGATTTGGTGACCCTAGAGGCAACATGCATATAGCGTGGGCAAACTATTTATTTAAGGGTGGAGCAGTTCTTATGTTAATACAATTCTATGGACTTACGAGTAGTATAAAGAGTTTTTTCAAAGCTCGAGAATCTAATAACAGAAACAAATTAGCGTCGTCCAGTGTTGTTATTATATGGTTTATTAGTGCATTGATAAATACTTTTTGGGGGGCTTCTGCTATTACTATGCTATTAAGTATGATGTTGTTCAGTGCATTAACATTCAATAGAAACGATGAATTGTTGCTATTTAGACATAGAAGGTTTATTTATTGAACAGGAATGCGGTTTTGTTTGATATAACAATTAGTTGGGAGAGATAGAATGTTTCAGAACAAAGTCTTATTAATTACAGGAGGAACCGGTAGTTTTGGGCATGCAGTATTGGACCGTTTTCTTAAGACAGACATAGGCGAAATCCGTATCTTTTCCCGTGATGAGAAGAAACAGGACGATATGCGCAAGGAGTATAAGGACGATAAAATCAAGTTTTACATAGGTGATGTGCGCGATATCCAGAGTGTAAAGAATGCCATCTTTGGTGTTGATTACATCTTTCATGCTGCTGCCTTGAAGCAAGTCCCTTCCTGTGAGTTTTTCCCCTTAGAAGCAGTTAAAACCAATGTAATTGGGACCGATAATGTACTGACTGCTGCCATCAATGAAGGTGTCAAAAAAGTGATCTGTCTGTCAACTGATAAAGCCGCTTATCCCATCAATGCTATGGGTATATCCAAAGCGATGATGGAAAAAGTTCTGGTAGCTAAGTCTAAGACTGTGTCACCGAATAGGACAACTATCTGCGGTACCCGTTACGGGAATGTAATGGCTTCTCGGGGGTCGGTCATTCCATTATTTGTGGAACAGATAAAAAGCGGACAGGCCCTGACCATTACTGATCCTGATATGACCAGGTTCCTGATGAGTCTGGAAGAAGCAGTGGAATTAGTAGTGTTTGCATTTACTAATGCCCAGGCAGGAGACATTATGGTGCAAAAATCTCCCGCCAGCACCATAAGAGATTTGGCTCAGGCACTACTTGAATTATTCAATGTTGATAATGAAATAAAAATTATAGGAACTCGCCATGGCGAAAAGCTTTGTGAAACCTTGCTAACTAAAGAAGAGTACATAAAAGCTGAAGATATGGGTGGATTCTTTCGGGTCCCTGCTGACAAACGGGATCTTAATTATGATAAGTATTTTGTAGAAGGTGACGTATGTTTATCTGGTTCAGGTGAATATAATTCGCACAATACATATCGATTGAATGTGGAAGAGATAAAGGATAAGCTTCTGCAGCTTGAATATATAAAAACTGAACTAAACAATTGGAAGCCGATTAAGAAGACAGGTATCAAAGACAGCAAGACCAAACAAAAGGCCAGGGAAATGCTGGAGAAGCAGCAGAAGAAACAGGAGGCATAATGATCATGAAGGTATTGGTTACAGGAGCCAAAGGCTTTGTGGGCAAAAACCTGATAGCGACTCTGGAGCAAATGCAGGATATAGATATCAATCAGTATGATGTGGACACTGATCCAAATCTACTGAATACATATACCGAGGATTGTGAATTCGTGTTTCATCTGGCGGGGGTTAATCGACCGCAGAAGGAAGAGGAATTTCAGCTCGGGAACGCGGGTTTTACTGAGAAACTTTTGAATTCGATTAAAGTGAATAAGAACAACTGCCCGGTCTTAATCACTTCATCCACCCAGGCAGTACTTGATAATCCCTACGGCAGAAGTAAAAAAGAAGCCGAGGATTTATTGTTTTCTTATGCTGAAGAAATTGGCAGTAAAGTATTAGTCTATCGCCTGCCTAATGTTTTCGGGAAATGGTGCCGGCCTAATTATAACAGTGCGGTCGCTACATTCTGTCATAATATTGCTCATGATCTGTATATTAAAGTCAATGATCCTGATGTTATTATGAACCTTGTCTATATTGATGATGTGGTAGAGGAATTGATCAAAGCACTTCACGGAGATGAAACACGAGAAGGAGACTTCTGTAAAGTACCGGTCGTTCATACTATAAGGCTGGGAGATATTGTGAAACTCATATATTCCTTTAAAAACAGCCGCAGCGATTTATCCATTCCTAATATGGAAGATGATTTTATTAAAAAGCTTTATGCTACATATTTAAGTTATCTGCCCGAAGATCAATTTAGCTATCCTTTGAAGATGAATGTAGATCAACGGGGAAGCTTTACAGAATTTATAAGGACTCCGGAGAGGGGACAGGTGTCAGTCAATATTTCCAAACCTGGCATCACCAAGGGCAACCACTGGCATCATACCAAGAATGAAAAATTTCTGGTGGTTAGCGGCCGAGGGGTAATCAGATTCCGAAAAGTAGGATCAGATGAAGTCATCGAGTATCATGTCTCTGGAGAAAAACTGAAAGTAGTAGATATACCGACCGGCTATACCCATATTATTGAAAACTTAGGTTATACCGATATGGTTACGATCATGTGGGCCAATGAATGCTTTGATCCAGATAAACCTGATACCTATTATTTGGAGGTGTAGAAGTGGCAGACAAACTAAAGCTGATGACCATCCTGGGGACCAGGCCGGAGATCATTCGACTCTCCGAAGTCATAAAAAAAGCTGACAGGTATTTTGATCATATCCTGGTCCATACCGGGCAGAACTATGATTATACTTTAAACCAGATTTTCTTCGAGGATCTGGGCTTAAGACAGCCTGATTATTATTTGGAAGCAGTAGGAGAAGATCTGGGAGAAACCATAGGTAAAATCATTTCGAAAAGCTACAAGGTTTTATGTGATGTTAAGCCGGATGCATTATTGATCCTAGGTGATACCAATTCAGCATTATCAGCCATTTCTGCCAAGAGACTAAAGATCCCGATCTTTCATATGGAAGCTGGAAACCGCTGCTTCGATGAAAACCTGCCGGAGGAAACCAATCGAAGAATCGTTGACCATATAGCTGATGTGAATCTTTGCTATAGTGAACATGCCCGGAGGTATTTAAATGCGGAAGGGGTAGCCAAGGAACGTACATATGTGACCGGCTCACCAATAGCAGAAGTATTGACTGCCAACATGGAAAAAATACAGAACAGCAAAGTGCTGGATGAGCTGGGTCTTAATAAGGATAAATACATACTGCTTTCCGCGCATCGGGAAGAGAACATCGATATAGGAGAAAACTTCTTCGCATTAATGAATGCCGTTAATGCCCTGGCCGAAAAATATGATATGCCGGTCATTTATTCGACCCATCCCCGGAGTGCCAACTTCATAGAAAAGAGAGGATTTAAGTTCCATCCTCACGTTAGAAATTTAAAGCCTTTTGGTTTTTCGGATTATAATCATCTGCAAATCAATGCCTTTTGTGTAGTGTCAGACAGCGGGACGTTGCCGGAAGAAGCATCCTATTTCAAATTCCCAGCCGTATGCATCAGGACCAGCACGGAAAGGCCGGAAGCAATCGATAAAGGCAATTTCATCATTGGCAGCATTACGGAAGAACAGGTGCTGCAGGCAGTGGAATTAGCAGTTGCGATGAATAAGAATGGTGATCTGGGTGTCGCTGTACCTGATTATGTGGATGAGAATGTGAGCGCTAAAGTCATTAAGATCATTCAGAGTTATACGGAGATCGTTAATAAGATGGTGTGGAGGCAACAGTAAAAAGGATTAATAAGAATGGAAAGAATTAATCCTCGAATGTTACAATAGGTAATTAATTTAAGCAGGAGGTTAATATGTGCGACGATATTCTAGTTACCGGAGCAGATGGCTTTATAGGTAGTCATTTAGTAGAAGGACTTGTTCAAGAAGGAAAAAAGGTGAAAGCCTTTGTATACTACAATTCATTTAACAGTTGGGGATGGCTTGATAGTTTTCCCCCAGAGTTACTAAATGAAATTGAAATATTTGCTGGCGATATTCGCGATCCAAATGGTGTTAGAGAGGCTATGAAAGGTGTAGACGAGGTTTATCATCTTGCTGCATTAATAGCGATCCCATTTAGTTATCATTCGCCAGATTCTTATGTTGATACCAACATTAAAGGAACTCTAAATGTGCTTCAGGCAGCTAGAGATTTGGGTACAAAAAGAGTTTTGGTTACTTCTACATCAGAAGTTTATGGTACGGCTCAATATGTTCCTATCGATGAAGAACACCCTTTTCAAGGACAATCCCCTTATTCGGCTACAAAAATCGGCGCTGACAGATTAGCAGAAAGTTTTTATCGTAGTTTTGAAATGCCTATCACTATCGTAAGGCCGTTTAATACTTTTGGACCTCGTCAATCAGCCAGGGCAGTAATACCAACGATAATTATTCAATTATTATCTGGAATGACTGAAATAAAATTAGGAGCGACAACTCCAACTCGAGATTTTAATTATGTTAAAGACACTGTCAGGGGATTTATAGAAATTGCTAGATCTGATAAGACGATAGGGCAGGAGATCAACATAGCGACTCAACAGGAAATTTCTATTGGGCAGTTAGCAGAGGAGTTAATCAATCAAATCAATCCGAATGCAAGGATTATTTGTGAAGAACAAAGACTTCGGCCGAAAAAAAGTGAAGTGAATCGCCTTCTAGGTTCTAATGAGAAAATAAAAAGACTGACAAATTGGGAACCACAATATACTTTTGAACAGGGACTTACTGAAACCATAGAATTCTTAAGACAGAATTTAAATAAATTCAAAACGGATATTTACAATCTATAGTAAGGAGGGTAATCGATGAATCAGAGGTTTATCCCTCTTTCTGTACCGAATTTAAAAGGACGGGAATTGGATTATGTTACTCATGCAGTGGAAACTGAATGGGTATCCACTGCCGGGCCCCCTGTGTCAGAATAGTTGTC
>DMWH01000012.1:0-761 GCA_003483345.1 Clostridiales bacterium
TATATGGAAGGTTTACAATGGAAATCAAACTGAAAGATAATGAAAGAATAGAAGATCTGCAGTGCAAAGGTTTAAAAATCATTCAAAACAAAAAATGGTTTTGTTTTGGCATGGATGCCGTTCTTTTGACAAATTACTGCGATATAAGAAATAATTCCAAAATTGTTGACTTAGGTACAGGTACCGGAATAATACCCATCCTGTTAAGCGGTAAAAGAAATTATTCAAAAGCATACGGTATTGAAATTCAGCCCGAAGTTGCAGAAATGGCGGAAAGAAGCGTAAAATTAAATTCTCTTCAGGAAAAAATAGAAATTTTAAATATTGATTTAAAAGATACTTTAAAATACTTGGATGCCGGTTCTTTTGATGCGGTTATATCAAATCCTCCCTATAAACTTAATAACAGCGGAATAATTAATCCGGATGACAAAAAAGCAATTTCAAGACATGAAATTAAATGCACCTTGGAGGATGTTATATCGACCGCTTCACATTTACTGAAACAATACGGCAGATTCTACATGGTTCATCGCCCTGACAGGTTGGCAGATATAATTTGCCTATTAAGAAAGTACCGGTTAGAACCGAAACAAATTCGCTTTGTTCATCCAAAAGTTAAAGCAAAGCCAAATATGGTTCTAATTCGTGCATCTAAAAACGGCAATCCGGAATTAAAATTTGACCCTCCTCTTTATATTTACGATGATGAAGGAAATTATACGGAGGATGTTCATGAGATATATGGGTTGGAGAATTGT
>DMWH01000012.1:793-2100 GCA_003483345.1 Clostridiales bacterium
TTTTTGATTTTAATTTTGTCAATTGGAAGCACGGCAGGACCTTCCAAAATATTTCCCTTTATGTCAAACCTGGAGCCGTGGCAAGGGCAATCCCATGTTTTCTCGGCTTCATTAAATGCAAGCGCACATTTTAAGTGTGAGCAAACAGGATTGATGCAAAAATATTCTCCTGCTTCATTTCTATATACTCCAACCTTTTTACCGTCATAGTCAACTATTTTTCCTTCGCCGGGGTTAACTTTTGAAAGTTCTTCCAAATCTTCTTCTAATCTGTTCAAAAATCCTAAGGCAATACTTTTCACCGAAGATACAAATTCTTTTGATGATTGAACGGGAGTAAATCTAGAAGGATTAAAAATACCTGAATAATCATCTTCAATGCAGAGTATTTTGTTTTTTAAAATTAATGCAGCAGCACCGGAATGGGACATTCCCCATTTTTTAAATCCGGTTGCTACGTATAAATTATCTATACTGTCTGTATATCTCCCTATATACGGAATTTTATCGTAGGTCATGCAGTCTTGAGTAGACCATTTTGAAACAATTTGCGGATTTTTAAAATTGCTGTTCAAAAACCTTTCCAATTCATTATATGATTCGTTTTCATCATCCTTTTCACCGACGCGATGATTGCCTCCAGCTAATATCAGCAGATTCTCCTTGTCTGAAAACTGGTATCTCAAAGAATAAGTAGGGTCATTATTGTTAATGTACATTCCTTCGAAGGGTGGTTCATTTGTTCTTGCTGCAATAACATATTCTTTTTCCTGATACAGTCTCAAAAAATAAAGTCCGAAGCTATTGTCAAAGGGATAATGTGATGCAACTATTACCTTGTCTGCATGAATTGTTCCACTTTCTGTTTCTACGTCTACATGCTCGTCGTGAGGTACAATGTTTAATGCTCTAACATTTTCATATATTTGACAATTGCTTTGATTTAAAATATTGTAAAGGCTGTATAAATATTTTAAAGGATTGAACTGACCTTGGTTTCTTACGCCTATTGCGCCGTAAGCTTTATTTGGAATAGGAACAGTATCTGTATAAAATCCGTCTATACCTAATTTTTCATAGGCTTTTAACTCTTTTTTCAAATCTTCAACTTCATTAACGGATGCTGCATAAACATATGCGGTCTGTTCTTTGTAGTCGCATTTAATGTTGTTTTCGTTAATAATTCTTTTTATTAATCTTATTCCTTCTTCATTGGCTTTTAAATATTGCTTTGCTTCTTCCATGCTGAAGCTGTTTATTAAATAGTCGTAAAACAAATCGTGCTGTATAGTAATTTTTGCTGTAGT
>DMWH01000012.1:2179-2636 GCA_003483345.1 Clostridiales bacterium
CCTTCAGCTGTATCATGCCAATATGAACGTCTCGGATATTCCATAGTAACCTCTTTTCATAATATTTTTCAATAATATTAGTGTTATTGTTTCATAAATATTTCAATTTATTCCTTGACTTTGTTCATATTTTCATATATCATAATACAGAATAAAATCAATATCAAAAACAGTGATTGGAAGAGTAATTGCAGTAGGATTCAAAGAGATATAATCGATTGGTGAGAGATTATAAATCTGAATGCAACGAAGATCATCCAGGAGTTTAATTTCTGAAATACCAGTAAGAAATTACGTACAAATGCGTTAAATTTTCGAGTGACATATGCTATTATTGTATATGTAATTTGGGTGGTACCGCGAAATTCGTCCCATGTCTATTGACATGGGACTTTTTAATGGCAAACAAATTGGTGATGGAGCCTGTCCTGACATCAATTAAAATATAATACGATTA
>DMWH01000280.1:0-3496 GCA_003483345.1 Clostridiales bacterium
AAAGCGATATATTTATCCTTTTTTAAAACAATACCCCCTGTACCTGTGGCTTATAGCTTGCATCATATCTTTTGTTGTCACCTTTGGGATAGGGAAGAACAGGGTATTTTAATTCGCTTTTTAATTCTGAGCAACCCACGAAATATATATACCTATGTTTTCTATTCCTTTCGGCATAATACAATTTATCGCCGTACTTTTCCCTTAACTGTTCATTTGTTAACCCGTGCGCATAAGTGGCGTGATGTTGATTTTCTAACCCTTTAACTTTAGGGTCTAAAAATTTGGATGATAAACCTGTATAAATAAAATTACAACTCTGGTAGACATACCCCGTATGCCCTTGCCCACTATCAGCATAACTCACAACTATTTTGGGATGAGGTAATAATTTTAGACAACGGCTTATAAAATAAGAAGCTGAATTAGTTGGACATTCAGCATTTAAAACTAATCTATTAAGTTCAATTACCTTATTTGCATGAGCAACTCCACAAATACCCGACAATAAAGTAGACGAAGCTGGCGTCCCGAAGGTACAGACACCCTGTAATATATTATCCTTATCGTATAAACCGAAGGCATAACTTATACTTGGTATTCTGTGAGCATAATGTTTTTTAAGCAACCATTCATAAGTCTGCTCGCTAGGAATTGACCTAACTTTATAATCGTCTTTGATACTCATTCCACCCTCAATTTTTTAGCCCTTTTATGCGCTAACCATCTTGAATAAGGCTCTTTTCTTTTCCACCCTGAACAATAATTAAGAACTTGCTTTAAATCCTGCGCCAAATCTTGATACCGCTCAATATACTTGGCATCGTGTTTTAATATCCTGCCGTCTTTCCCGCATTGGTTTAATCTCCATTCTATCTCTGAAATAATACAAGCCGTGCTTTCAAATGGTGCTGAATGACCTCTTGATGATTGTACTTTGTCGGTAAACCCCTCTATATCTTCGGGAAAGGTTAAGCCGTTCTGTAACAACCACCAAACTTGAGGTCTGGCAAACACAAACAGGTAGATAGGCCAGCCCGGACATANNGCAGTCGTCCCATTCTTTCTGGCATTGAGGGCAGCCGAAGAATAACTTCTCCCCACATACAGGGCATTTGTTGCCTCTTTTTGCACTGTGTCCGTTCTTACAGTATCTTACCATAATACCCCCTGTGCTAAATAAAACAATATTGTTCCATTAGACATTTGAAACATCTACCCCTGCATAATTAAATAAATCCTGTTTCTGTGTTTTAGCTGATTCCATATTCTTAACAGCTACTTTAAAATATTCTGGTTTTAACTCTATTAATGTGGCTTTTCTTCCCAGTTTTAATGCCATATATGCTTCTGACCCAATACCACCAAACGGGGTTAATACCCTTTCGTTGGGATTAGAATATAGTTTTATACACCTTTCAATAGTCCCTAATTGTAAAGGGCAGATATGTTTTTCATCATCGACACCCCTAGCACGTGAATATTGCAGGGTTTCCGTTTCCCTTATTCCCAACCATATACCATTTGCCCATTCAATCCACGTTTCATTATCTAATTCCCCATTTTCTACAGGTGTTATCGGTACTTCATTATCACCTTGTTTTTTAAACAATAATATCTGGTCTACTAATGCAGGTCTTGAATCGCTAGAATCTTTTCTTAATTGCACAAATAGTAATGCTTTGCTTTTAGTTCTGATTGCTTGACTTTGTGGGTTTTTCTGTACAAATGCCCTACCAACAAATATCCATCCTTCTTTTTCATAGGCTCTTATTACTGCACCTGGAAAATCCTTAATTCCAATATACCCATCCTTTTGCGCAATAGCTGGAATATCCGATGTATGAACACAGGTTAATCTACCAGCTTTTGTTACACGCAATAAATCCTTAATAATATATTTGTAATGACTAAAAAATTCTTCCCAATCCGCACTATTACCTAAATCACGTTCACTTGCAGTATAAGTAAATAAATCCGCAAACGGCGGGCTATAAACCGACAAATCTATAGAATTATCTTCTATCTCTTTTAACCTTTCACAGGAATCGCCAAGCATAGCAGTATAATTATCAGTGGTAATAGTATCCGTTGTATAATCCGTTTGTAATGAATCCGACATTCCTAATTCTATCCTTTCATATTTATTTATTTGTTCTATAAGTTTACTTCTTAACCTTTTAGCCATAGCGTCTTTACGCATTACATTATAATAAATCTCCGATTCCATATCAGATATCAATATATATACTTCTACTGGTTTTGTTTGTCCATATCGCCACTCACGTCTTACAGCTTGATAAAATGTTTCCCAACTATCACTCAATCCCAAAAACACCATTTTATTAGCGTTCTGAAAATTCATACCATAGCCGCCAATTTTACATTTTGTTATAAGTGTATTAAATTTACCATCTTGAAAATCCTCGAACATTTGCGCTTTATAATCAGGTGAATCATCACCTTTTACCTCAATAGCATTAGGTAAAGCTTCTTTTGCTATTTTACCCTCAACGTCTAACCCTACCCATACAATCCATTGTTCATCGGGCTTTACAAGTTCTTTTAATTTTTCTATTTTATATTCTAGCGCATTTCTACGTGTGTTTACCCTATCAGTTATACCGTGTAGTTTGGTAAAAAATAGCTGGTCGCCTTTATATTCTGCTTTAGTATAAACAGGTATTAACCTTAATTCAGGCAATATAAAACCATTGTCATCATAACCAAAATCTGATGGCTTTGTCATAGTAATCGCCCAGCTTGATAGCCATTCAAAAAATGGCCCTTCAGCATGATGTTTAATTCTCCACTCTGTACCACCTTTATTTGACCCCTTGCGGCGATATGTTTGCCCATTAAAATCCAACGTATGCTCTTTATTCGCATTTATAAAATATGTAGCCAACATTTCAGGTATAGTACAAATACCTAAATATTCAGCGTGATTGCCTATCTCTGTATAATCATTAGGGGCTGGTGTAGCAGTACAACAAAGTTTATATTTGGTATTCTGGCATAATTCTGTCAATAGCTTTCGTGTTTTGCCATCTATGGCTTTTAATATACTTGATTCATCTAATACAACTGCTTCTATTAAAGAGTAATCAAACTCCGAAGCCATTTCGTAGTTTGTAATAAATATATTATTATATTCCGTTATGTCTTTTTGGCTACGAACATATCTAACATCAATATCTATTTTTTGAGCTTCTCTAATTGTCTGCCTAGTAACTGATAACGGGGCTATGATTAATGTTTTAACGCCTAGTATTCTTGCCCATTCTAACTGGATAAAAGTTTTACCCAATCCAGTATCTAAAAATACAGCGCATTTACCTTTTTTAACTGCCCATTTAACAATATCCTTTTGCCATTCAAATAGTTTAGGATGTACTTTGTTTTTATCTATATCATAGCCATAGTTACCAACTATTTTCTTTTTATGCTTAATAAATTCGGTATATTCAATCATTTAATTTCTCCTATCGCTTTG
>DMWH01000280.1:3680-4255 GCA_003483345.1 Clostridiales bacterium
ACCGTATTCTTGGTGCACATTTGCTTTTCTTGAGCGTGGCAGCCATCTTCAAAGGGGCGGTCCCCTTCTTTTAGGCAGTTATGATAAACACCATCAATGATACACCCAAGTCCGTGCCTGTAATAAACTTCCCCTTCTTTAAGTTCGGGTTTGTCGCCTTCGTTTACCGGATGTCCTCTACGCATAATCCCTCCCATCTCTTTAGTGATTCTTTTAAAAATGCCTCTATCTTGTCTAGGTCAACCTTCCCTGTGCTTCTTGAACGTATAATTAAATCCTCCAATGCTTCCGAGCCAATATGTTTTACCATCCAGGCTTCGTGTTCGTGTGGGTTGTGCTCTAAATACATATGACAATGCCCGTCTAACCCGCTACAATTCATTAAATCCCACCTGGTGTGATAGTTTGTTCTGCCTACAAAATGAGAGCATTGTAACCTTGTGATTGTCTTGGGTTTTAAGCAATATTCACAACCCCCTTCTCTAGCCAAAGCCCTCAACCGGATAATCTTAGAAAACATTTTATCCATTCTCTCAACTTGTAATTGGCGTGATGTCTTTTTCTTTTTCATCTAT
>DMWH01000042.1:0-531 GCA_003483345.1 Clostridiales bacterium
TCTGCATATTTTTTCTGGCTAACTGATATTCGTCCCTGATATAAAGAAATCCCCGATTTGAATTGATTGCATAACCGCAAATAATCATTCCTTCAATAACCGTATTGGGGTCTCCTTCCATGATACTTCTGTCCATGAAAGCGCCGGGGTCTCCTTCGTCTCCGTTACATACCACATATTTGGGATAATTATCGTATTTAGAGCAGGTTCTCCATTTGCTTCCCGTAGGGAAACCTGCACCACCCCTGCCTCTTAAGCCCGATTTTTCCACTTCGGTTATTACTTCATCAGGAGTCATTTCAAACAAAACCTTCTTTAAAGCCTTAAAACCGTCTCTTTCCTTGTAATCTTCAATATTTTTAGGGTCAATCTCACCAATGTTTCTAAGGGCGATCTTATGCTGGTGTTTGTAAAAGTTAGCATCCTTATGAGATACAATTTTTTTCTTGGAATTGGTATCAAAATAAAGAAGCCTGTCTATTATTTCACCCTTTGAAATTGTTTTTGAAATAATTTCATCAACATCTTTTG
>DMWH01000042.1:555-1720 GCA_003483345.1 Clostridiales bacterium
GTATTTGTATCTTTTAATTTTTCCAGGAAGCTGGTATATATTTCAAAACTGTTGTTTGCAAGGCAGCCTGTACCGCAACATACCAATATTTTTCTACTTGTCATTTTCAACTGCCTCCTTGTATTCATTAATGACTTCAATAACTTTATCCCTGGTCATGGCCCCGAAGTATTTGTCGTCAACAACCATCACGGGTGCAAGGGCGCAGGCTCCCAGGCAGTTGACTATTTCAATTGAAAATAAACCGTCGGCTGTTGTTTCCCCCGGTTTTATATTTAACAAATCGGTTATTTCACCTATAAGGGTATTGGAACCTCTGATGTGGCAGGCTGTGCCGTTGCATACCTTGATAATGTGCCTGCCCTTTGGTTTCAGACTCAGGGCCTTATAAAAGGTAGCCATGGAATATATTTCACTGGCGGGAACCTTTAAATAATCAGAAATAATGAAGATTGCTTCTTTTGGAATGAAATTAAACTTGTTTTGAATATCCTGGAGAATGGCCAAAGTGAATCTTTTTTCCGGCCTGTAATTATGGATTATGGTGTTTATATCAATTGTTTCTATTGTCATGAAATCACCTTCGTTTTTTGTTATGAAACCCGGAGTATGAAGATACTCCGGGCTATTAGAATTAAAATGCTTCTGCCAAACCTCTGCTGCTTATTGAGAGTTCATTTAATTTTTCTTCTGTGGGAACTCCATATTCATCCCAGCCTCTAACCTGGTAGTATTCATCAAGCATGGTTATAAGTTCTGTTACCTTACCCTTTGATGGGCCGCTTGTTACAGGTTCACTTAACAGCCTTGGAGGAAGCATGTCATCTTCTCTTGTCAAGCCTGCTTCCAGGTTAAAGAGCTTTTCAAGATTCCATATTCTTTCTCCGGCTCGGAGCATTTCTTCATCCGTATGTTCAAATCCCGTGGTGCCTCGAAGCATTGCCGACACCTCCGGAAGTCCTATTGCAAAGGTTGTGAATAAACAAATATCCGACGAATCAACCAATGCCGTTAAATCCTGGAATAATTTAACCAGGGCAGCTTTGCCTTCGGTTGACAATGGGTCTGTTTTCATTGGAATACCCAATACTTCTGTTGAGGTGACATATCCTCTTACATGGCAACCGCCCCTGTTGCTGGTTGCATATGAAAGACCCATTCCTTG
>DMWH01000042.1:1733-3572 GCA_003483345.1 Clostridiales bacterium
GCCAAACGGTAAGAACCTAAGGCCAGCTTGTCGCCGAATCCTTGCCTGTAACCTGTTTTTTCCGTCAATTTCATAATGCTTAAAGCATCCCCGAATTTCAATTCTTCTCCGTCCAAATCTTCTTCTCTTATATAACCTTTTTCAAACAATTCCATGGCACAGGCAATTGTTGCTCCCATGGTAATAGGGTCTAGTCCAAGCATGTTGCAAACATGGTTTGCCTTATTTATTTCATTTAAATCGCTTATTCCGCAGCAAGCTCCGTAGGACCAGCCTGCTTCATATTCGGGACCTGCGACGATGCCCTTGTATTTGCCGTCAGGAATTCTTATTGTCCTGCCGCAGCCTATCGGGCATGCAAAGCATGCTTTATTTCTTACCAAATAGTTTTCTGTCAGGTACTCGCCGCTGATTTTTTCCGCCTCTTCAAATCTTGAAGATTGCCAGTTGTTTGTAGGAAATGCATGCATTTCATTCAAAATGTTGACTAAAATTTCTGTTCCGTAAGTTGCAAGACCTCCTCCGGTACCGGTTACCGCATTGGCTGTAACTTTTTCTCTTGCATTTGCTACGGCTTTGTTAAACTGCATGGGGTTGGCAACTCCAAGACCCTTGGTGCCTTTTACAACAACGGCTTTTAAGTTTTTGGAACCCATAACGGCGCCAAGTCCGGACCTTCCTGCAGCCCTGTCCTTATCATTCATAACGGCTGCAAAAAGAACCAAATTTTCACCTGCCGGTCCTATACAAGCAACCTTGGCATCTTCTTCATTTTCACTTAAAAGTATATCGGTTGTTTCAAATACATCTTTGCCCCAAAGGTGTGAAGCATCCTTTAATTTTANNCCGTCATAGCCGGCAAACTTCAATTCGGGGCCAAAATAACCTCCTGTATTTCCGGCACCGATAGCACCTGTTAAAGGCGCTTTTGCCACTACATTGAATCTGCCTGCACAAGTCGCGTTTGTTCCCGTAACCGGACCTGTCATAAATATAAGCTTGTTTTCAGGACTTAAGGGATCGATTTGAGGGTCGATTTCTTCATATAAATATTTGGTCCCAAGACCTCTGCCGCCTAAGTATTCCTTGGCATAATCCATGTTTAATTTCTCAATTTTTATGATTTTATTGGTTAAGTCGACTCTGATTATTTTTTCGGTATAACCTCTCATTATATAACCCCCTCTCCAAATGCCTCTTTAAATTGGTTGGCAATAACTTTTCTTTTATCCAGGGTTGAATCTAACTCCTTGTATTGAATAGCTCCATAATTACATGCTTTTACGCATTGCGGGTCTCCCTTGCATAAATCACATTTAATTACCTCTTTAAGCCTAATGCTGTAAGTCATATTACCAAAGGGGCAGGCACTGACACACATTTTGCAGCCTATGCATTTTTCCTTGTCATAATTGACAACGCCTGTTTTTTCATCCTTGCTTAGAGCATTAACAACACATACTTTTACGCAGTGAGGCTCATCGCACTGCATACACGTCATAGGAACCCTTAATCCCACATCTTCGTAAAAGAGTACTGATATTGCTGAATCTTTGGGGTTAAAGGCATCGCTTTTGCTGTAAGAGCATGCCAGTTCACATGTTCTGCAGCCGGTACATTTGTCAGGTGAAACAACTAAACCTTTAGACATTAAAAAACCCTCCTTAAAATTGAATGATAACAGCTTATTTTAATCTCAGTGATTAAAATAAAAGGGATACAAATTAACCATGTTAATTTGTATCCCTTTGCGCAATGGCTGGTGTAAAAATTGCTTTTTACGCCTAACGTTCATAAAAACCCCGAGGGCTTATATGAATCGGGATGCGTATTTTACCC
>DMWH01000042.1:3625-5223 GCA_003483345.1 Clostridiales bacterium
GGTTTTATCATCTATGGTAAAACGTTTGCTTTTAAACCGACCGACTCTGAAAGAAGCAAATAAACGCACTTCTATTTCCATAAAATCACCTGTAGTAATTATATCAAAGAACAATCATTTTTTCAACATTTTTTTGGAATAAAATGGGACAGTTTATACTGTCCCAAAAATCAAGCCCCTGGTCATATCATTTCTTCGGCCGTCTTCATCAATCAAAAAAGAGATACAATTGCATAGCAAAGGATCTCATTTTGTTTTATGTCATAAGTATATTCTTCTTACAAAAGGTTATATAATCCCAAAGTTTTTAGGTGTTGATATTTTTTTGCCATAATATCTGCCAGGCTAAGATCTAAGGCTTCGCACATTGATGCCAGATAGAACAGCAATTCACCCATTTCTTCTATTATTTTATCTTGGCATTTAGGACATAATTCACCTTCAATGTGAGTATCCAGCTCTTTTTGATTTTCTTCCAAAGATTTATGAGGTGAATATATTTGCTTTGTTGCATGTATTTCAATGCAGCCGCAATGTGTAGCAGACTTGAAAACGGCTCTGTTAAGCATGGATGTTTGTTCATCAAGTTTTGTTACAATATCCAATATGCTCTTGTTCAACAATTGTAGATCAGCTGTTGATTTTTGAAATTCACTACAGTTGCACGTCATATTTTCAACTCCCTTCATATATTAGATTATACTTAAAGACAAGCACTAATGTCAATTACTTTATTGTACATTTTATTAAACAAACCTTTTGATATTAAGCATAAAAAAATACTGACAGAATAAAATATAAAGAGTATATATTTAGGGGGATGTTCATGAAAAGAATAATTTCGATAATTGCGATTATAGTATTTATTGCTGCACTTTTGTTTTTTTTCAGATACTTTAGGGGAAAGGGTGTACAAAACGTGAGTTTTGATAATATCAATCCTGAAGATATACCAAGACAAATCACTGAGGTACTTCCAAATTACAGGATGAAAGAAAAAGCTCTGGTTTGCAGAATAAATGACGAAATTTTTGTTGTCGTTACCAGGGGAGAAAAGAATACTGCAGGCTACGAGGTTAGAATAGATAAAATAACCTTAAGCAACGTAGATGGAGAAGGAGTACTTACTGTTTATGCAGAATACAAGGACCCGAAGCCGGGAGATGTAACAGCACAAGTTCTTACATATCCCTTTGCAGTAGTTAAAACAGAACTGGAAGAATTGCCCCAGAAGGTTGTTTTAGAAAAGAGCTACAAAAATTAGCATAATCAATAAGAGTTAGGACTGTCTGTGGTTTCCGGCAGGTTGCATACAAATCCTCTATTAGTCACCATGAGAATAATCGAAGGATCCCATAATTGTTGAAAATATGAGATCCTTCAGGATTCGCCTTAAAGAGGATAATAATTAGTGTGCTTTGCTTACAACCCGAGGATTGAATGAGACAGTCCAGTTTTTTTTATGCCTTTTATTCTTTATCAGAAAACCAATTAATAGTAAATCGTGACACACTTCTACCATGTAGCAGGTTATTGGCAGCAAGATATATCAGATTCAACTAATCTTTACTTGCTCTATAAGAATTAACTAAGTTTAA
>DMWH01000187.1:0-235 GCA_003483345.1 Clostridiales bacterium
TGATTGCCGGTGTTTTCATGGAAACATCCTCGGCTATCATACTTATTACTCCGGTATTTCTTCCACTTGTAAGAATGCTTAATATCGACCTTATTCACTTTGGTTTGATATTCACAATAGGCATTGCCATCGGAATGATTACGCCGCCTGTTGCCATCGACCTTTTTGTGGCATCTTCAATAACAGGAATGCCAATTGAAAGAATAGCTAAAAAGGTTGTTCCATATCTTATAGG
>DMWH01000187.1:342-4763 GCA_003483345.1 Clostridiales bacterium
TGTTAACAAAAAAGATATAATATCATAACTTAATTAAAAAAGGAGTTTTTCATGCGAATTATAATTGATGGAGATGCATGCCCGCAGAAGGTAAGAGAAATATGTGAAAAAGCAGCCAACGATTTTGGAGTGGGCTTGATAATTGTTTCAGACATTGACCATTATATTGTCAGTGATTTTGAAGTTATTGTTGTTGAGCAGGGAAGAGATTCCGTTGATTATAAAATAGTTCAAATATTTCAGCAGGGAGATATATTAATAACTCAAGACTACGGACTTGCAAGCCTTCTTTTGGGGAAAGCATCAGCAATCATTCATACAGCAGGGTTTTTTATAAATAAGAATAATATTGACAGCCTGCTTCAATCCAGATATATAAGTGATAAAATAAGAAAACAAGGCGGAAAATCAAAGGGACCGTCAAAAAGAAGAAAAGAACAGGATGAAAACTTTAAAAAATGCCTGTATAAAGTTTTAAGAGAATATATGTCAAATAAAAAAGGCAGGTAATTCTAAACGAAAAAAATCATATCATAGGAAGGGGGGACATAAAGTAATGTCCCTTACTTTATTCCTCTAAGCTCCCTAACACATCATCAACAATTTTGTCTGATGAAGATTTATTGTACATTTTCTTCATGTTTTTGCGCATTGCGGACAGAAGTTCAGGATTATTTATTAAATCAATAGCGTTGTTTATAATTTGATAAGTATTATTGGCTATTATTGCTGCACCTTTTTTTTCAAAATATCTTGCATTTTCTTTTTCCTGACCGGGTACAGGCTTGATTATAATAAGAGGCAGCTGTACCGATAATGCTTCCGTCAATGTAATTCCACCCGGTTTGGTAATCATACAGCATGCAATTTTGTATAGTTCATGAATATCTTCAACAAACCCGAACACTTTTAGATTTCTGAGCCTCAAGGATTCCAATTTTGTTTTTTGATATATATTGTTGCCGCAAACTACTGCTACCTGAATATTTTTATTTTTGCACAACTCCGTACATACTTTTTTAATATCCTTTAATACACCAAATGCGCCTGAGTTTATAAGAATTATTCTTTTTCGTCTGTTAAATTTATATTTGGCATGTAGTTTTGAAATATTGTCAATTTCTTCAAAAGCATCCCTGATGGGTATTCCGGATACAACTATTTTTTCAGGAGGTATATTCATTTTTTTGAATTCTTCCTGCAATTCGTATGTTGCAATATAAAACTTGTCAATTTCCTTGCTTATCCAAAGTTTATGAGCATAATAGTCGGTTACTATATTGAAAACAGGTATATTTTCTCCTTGTTCATTCTTCAGCTTTAAAGATGCCAAAATGGGGAAAGTATTAATTATAACATCAGGTTTAAATACTTCAGATATATCCTTTAACTTTGAAAATCCGAAATTTCTGTATAATTCAACTACCTTCTTATCGGTGAGTTTTTCTGAGCCATAATAAAGTTTTGAGTAAGCTTTTCCAAAATCATAGCATCTGATATATGCCTTTTTTATAGCTTCGGTGATTTTGGGATGTGTTTCAGTAAACAAATCTACAACAACCACATTGTTATACCCCTTTTTAATAAATGCATTTTTTATTGCAGTTGCAACCATTTTATGGCCGTTTCCAAAAGGGGCGGTGGTTATCAATATATTTTTATCCATAATACCTCCCGAAATGATTAATGTTGTTCTGTTTGTACGTCGCTTTTAATATTATAATATATAACTCGGATAAATGAAAGAGAGTATATTGTCAGGGAGGGAAAATGTATAAAGAATTTCTGGAGACCTTCATCTTGGTCTTTGTTGCTGAAATGGGAGATAAAACCCAGCTGATGCTCATGACCTTGGCAGCCAAATATAAAATAATTGATGTGCTTTTAGGAATTTTTCTCGGTGTTTTATTAAATCATGGAACTGCGGTCTTTATAGGCAGCTGTATCTCTAATTTAATAGATGAATATCTTCTTCATGTATTTGCGGGAGTTATTTTCATAATTTTCGGAATTATTACTATTGTATTTGAAGACGAGGACGAAAGCAAAAAGCAATACGGCCTGGGCCCTGTTATTACCACTGCTCTTACCTTTTTTCTCGGAGAAATGGGAGACAAAACTCAGCTTACATGCATGACCTTATCCATGGATGCACACTACCCTTCAGTAGTATTGGCAGGCTCCGTAACAGCAATGCTTGCAATAGGTTTGGCAGGAATTATTATCGGAACTTCATTGACTAAATTTATTCCTTCCTATATAATAAAAACAATATCCGGACTGATATTTATAATATTCGGAGTAGTAAGGATGATAATATAAATGAATTTAAAAAACATAAAAGATAAGCTTAAAAATATAAAACCGAAACCCATAGATTTTGATGTAAGCTTTGCAGTATTAGTTCCCATAATTGAAATTGACGGAGAATTAAACTTAATATTCGAGGTTAGATCAAATTCCATTACTCAACCGGGAGAAATTTCGTTTCCGGGAGGAAGAATTGAAGAAGGTGAAAGCCCAAGGGAAGCTGCAATAAGAGAAACTTCAGAGGAGCTATTGCTAAATAAGGATAATATAGAAATAATTTCAGAGCTGAATTATGCTTCAAGCAAAAGCGGGGCTTTTGTATTTACATTTTTAGGACTGATTAAGGATGTTGACCCGGATGAAATAGAATACAGCATTGATGAAGTTTCGGAAGTTTTCTTTGTACCCTTGTCGTTTTTTTTAGAAAACCGGCCTGAAAAATATTATATGAATTATTATCCAAAGGCCGACAAGGATTTTCCTTATCATATGGTTAACAACGGGGAAGATTACAATTGGGGGAATATCCGATATCCTGTTTATTTTTACAAGTACTACAATTATATAATATGGGGATTGACAGCTAAAATAACTTACAGCTTTATTAAAGAGCTTACAAACAGTGACGGCAAAAAGAGGAATAATAATGAAAGCTAGTATATTCAACATTCAGAAATTTTCTATACATGACGGACCCGGAATAAGAACGACGGTATTCTTTAAAGGATGCCCCTTACAGTGCATATGGTGCCATAATCCGGAAAGCCAAAATTCAGGTAAAGAAATTTTATACGATAAAAACAAATGCACATTATGCGGATCTTGTATTAAGACATGTCAAAACAATGCTATAGAATTAAAAGACAATGACCTTGAAACGAATATGGACAAGTGTACTTTTTGCAGTGATTGCACTGTTTGCTGCATAAACTCCGCAAGACAGATTGCCGGAAAAGAATATACCGTGGATGAAGTAATGAAAGAAGTACTAAAAGACAGAGTATTTTATAAAAACTCAAAGGGCGGTGTAACATTGTCCGGAGGAGAACCTCTGATATATGCATCCTTTGTCGAAGAATTGTTAATGAAGTTAAAAAAAGAAAATATTCATACAGCAGTTGATACTTGCGGAGCGGTTGACTATAAAGTGTTGGAGAGAGTATCCGAATATACGGACTTATTTCTATATGACATAAAATCCATGGATGAAGAGAAGCATATACTATATACAGGAGTTTCAAACAAAAATATAATTAATAATTTAATTAATCTGTCTAAAATTCATAACAACATAAATTTGAGATTACCTATAATTGAAGGAATCAATGCCGATGAAAATCACATTTTCGAAATATTAAAATTAATTAAGAATACAAATATTAAAAAAATTAATTTGCTGCCTTACCACGATATAGCAATGCATAAATATGAAAAACTGGGTCGAAAGTATTATGANNAGAGTCAAAATAGGAGGCTGACATGAGAGGATACACTGAAAGAACCAAGAGATTAAGAGAAATTAGCACAAGAACACAACCATCGGTTAGTTTAGAGAGAGCTTTAATAGAGACGGAGTTTTATAAAAAGTATTATGGCACAATGGGAACTCCTGTATTGAGGGCGTTAAATTTTAAAAATTTGATGGAAAAAAGGAAACTTTATATAGGGGAAGATGAACTCATAGTCGGAGAAAAAAGCGAAGGGCCTCAAGTAACCCCCACATTTCCGGAGCTTTGCTGCCACACTGTGGAAGATATGACCGTGATGAATGACAGAAAATATATAAGCTTTAAAGTTAAAGAAGAAGATAAGATACTGCAGCAGGAGAAAATTATCCCATATTGGGAAAAGCGCTCCATAAGACATAAAATTCTTGAATCAATGACACAGGAATGGAAGGATTGTTATGCTGCAGGTATGTACACAGAGTTTATGGAGCAAAGAGCTCCCGGGCATACAGTTGCAGACGGAAAAATTTACGAAAAAGGATTTCTGGATTTTAAGAATGAAATTGAAGAAGAAATTGAAAAACTTGATTTCATGAATGACCCTGATGCCTACGGCAAAAAGGCACAGCTGGAAGGAATGGCCATTTCATGTGATGCAATAAT
>DMWH01000126.1 GCA_003483345.1 Clostridiales bacterium
ATCGACTCCTTATTCTAATATATATCAATTTATGAATGGTTCAACTATTAAAAAGTACCAAACCTATTACTTTAAAGTTGAACCAATCAAATGGAGAGTATTAGAAGAAGTAGATGATACATATACTTTATTATCTGAATATATTATTGATAAACAAATATTCGACAATGCATTTAATAATTATGAACGATCTGAAATGCGAGAATGGTTAAACAATTCATTTTATAATAAATCCTTTTCAACTCTTGAAAAGACTAGAATTTTAACAACTATTGTAGATAATAGTGCATCAACTACAATCAGTAGTTCAAACCCAAATGCATGTAACAACACTAATGATAAAGTATATTTACTATCATATCAAGAAGCCAGGTCATCAACCTATGGTTTTACACAAAATTCAGCAAGAACTTCAACTACAACAGATTATGCAAGAGCAATTGGTGTATACATGGCAACCGACTCAAAACACTACGAAAACGGAAATTGGTGGCTTCGCAGTCCTTACCTTTTCAATGAATTTTACTCAAATAACATTGACGATTACGGACAAATTAACGACTACATCGTCTACACTTCCGCAATTGGCGTCCGGCCAGTTATTAGAATAATAGTTAGTAAATAAAATCAATAATTAACCCAAACTAAAATCAAAAGCAGCTTGCATATTCTATACAGAACAATATTTAGTGTTGTACTCAATTTAGTCAATCCATTATTATTACTTATACTAATATTGATAAATTGTGCAACTTACCATTGTTTGTTGTTTAAATAATAAAATATTTTTTGTAAGTATGTTTTAAAAAAAGGAGTATGAAAATGAAATTTTATTTCAGACATTTTAAATCAATAGTTGCGATTGTCGTAACAATCTTTTTAATCTTTTTAATCTTTTCAGCTGTATTATTAAGAAAAAGAGATAATTATTCCAATGTTAAAAGCAATGCAGAAAGATTAGCTGACGTTCTTGTAAACCAATATGGTGTTTCGGGAATTCAATACGCCATAATCTCTCAAGATAAAATGATTGTATCGGGTACCGCTGGCGTTTATAATAAAGAGAATACACGTACTTTAGATAATAATTCATTGTTCGGTATAGGTTCGACAAGCAAAATGTTTGCCACTACAGCCATTATGATGCTTTCAGACAAAGGAAAAATTGACCTTGACCAACCGGTGTTAACGTATATTCCAGAATTTAAAATGGCCGATGAACGGTATAAACAGATTACAGTGAGAATGCTTTTGAACCATTCCTCTGGAATCGACGGAAGCACGTTCCAAAATGCCTTTTTATTCGATTATCCATCCACTCTTACCCATGATAATTTATTATCAAATCTTGAAACTCAAGTACTTAAAGCAGCACCGGGGGAATATTCTGTTTATTGCAATGACGGATTTACTCTTGCAGAGATTATCGTTGAACGAATAAGCGGAATGAGCTTTACAGATTATATAAAACAAAACATTACTAAACCTCTTAAAATGACTAATACATATACTCCTCAGAGTGATTTTGATAAAAAAAGACTAGTCAGAACTTATGTTGGTAACCAAGAAACGCCTGTGGATACAATAAACGTAATCGGTTCGGGTGGTATATATTCAACTGCAGAAGATCTATGCAAATTCGGACAAGTTTACATGTCAAACCCATCAAGTAAGGCAGCAAAATCCTTGCTATCAGAGAACGCAAAAACAAAAACAAAGCAAAAGGAATATAAAAAAGGGTTTGGTCCAGACCAGCAGGATGGACTTTTTGGTTACGGATTAGGCTGGGATTCGGTAGATGCATATCCATATAGCGATTATCACATTCAATCATTAATAAAAGGCGGCGATACGCAGTTATATCATAGCAGCCTGATAGTTATCCCTGAACATAACATCGTCTTCGCAGCCGTGTTATCGGGTGGGTCAAGTTTTTTTGGGCACATGATGGGACAAGAACTTATTCTTGAGACATTGTTATCAGTTGGTGATATAAAAGAAATCATCCCACCTGTGGAGATGAAAGTTCCTGAATTGTCTTCCATGCCCGCTGAGAAAACGGAATATTCTAGTATTTATATAGGCGAAGACTCAGTTAAAAAAGTAGTTATTGCAGGTGATGGCATAATGACCATATCAACGCTTTATGGTGAACAAGTACCTGATGAAATATATCTATACACATCCGAAGGTTGGTTTGTCAGCGAAGATGGCAGTAAAAAACTTACTTTTGTTAAAGAAAGAAATGGTAGAATCTATATATGGGTAAAATGGCAGCTATTAATACCTGATTTAGGACAGTCTTTAATGAGCTCATATGATTATGAAATGATACAGTCTAATGATGTAGATAATGATACGCAACATGCATGGGACATGCGAAGTGGCAAAAAGTATTATATAGTTAATGATAATCCTTATGCCCAGCAATACTACATTCCCGGGAGTCTTTGTTTTGAAATCACTTCAAGTGAACAAATACTAGGCTATGCAGCATATTATAAAATTGTTGACAAAAATAAAGGAGTAAAGGATATACAAATACCTTGTCTTGCGGGCAGAGATACTTCGACTATCGAAACATTTGAAATTGGTGGTGCAGAATATTTGAGGATAAGGGATATGGTATATATATGCGAAAACGCAATGACCGATTTTCCTATAGGTGAAAATATCGAAATAACCGTCGAAGATAACGGATACGCCCGGTGGTATACCGTAAATTCTGATGATGCCGGTAAAACAATCACTGTTAATATACCTGAAAACAGCTCTTTTGCTATATATGAAGACGATATATGTATTTATTTCTCGGTAGTACACGGCAACCGGCCGGTAATACTCCCCAAAAACGGAAAAGTTGTTTTTATCGGCGAAGCACCGGGTGTTGGTTTTGCCGTCAGTGTAAACGAGTAGTAAAAGAAAGTATCATCATATAAATAAAAGAGTGTCATTAAACTGTAAATAAATACCACTAATATTAATGAGACGAAAAAAATGTACAAGGGGTACTAACTTTTTAACGA
>DMWH01000253.1:0-5836 GCA_003483345.1 Clostridiales bacterium
ATGTATCAAGAAGTAATTAATCGGTACAAAGACAACATTTCATTTCAAAATGTGCGAACATTTAATTTGGATGAATATGTAGGACTAGATAAATCAAACATAAACAGCTACAGATATTTTATGGATGAAAATTTGTTTTCTCATATAGATATAAAAGAAGAGAATATTCATATTCCAAATGGTGTTGCAAGGGATATTGAGAAGGAATGCATAAATTATGAAAATTTATTAAAAACAACTGGACAGATGGATATAATGTATCTTGGAATAGGACATAACGGACATATCGGTTTTAACGAGCCGGATGAATTTTTTGAGCCCTATACTCATATCGTAAAACTTACTGAAGATACTATAGAATCTAATAAAAGATTTTTCGATAATATTGAAAGTGTGCCTCAGACTGCAATAACCATGGGTATTAAAACAATTATGTCCGCAAAGAAAATAATACTTCTGGCTTCGGGAGAGTCAAAGGCTGAAGCAATATTAAAAACAGTAAAAGGAAAAATCACTCCCCGGGTTCCGGCTTCCATATTACAGCTTCATAATGACGTAACATTGATAATTGACAAGGATGCTGCAAAATTCTTGTAAGTTATTATCTTTAACAAACAATATTAATCTAAGAATTTTTAAGTGCACCTCAAATGATTAGTCAATTGAAGGTGCATTTTATATATAGAGTTAATGCGCAGTTAATTAAAAATAGACGTGTAATATTCTTAATATAAAATTAATTTATTATTTATGTTAATAATAAGGCAAATGTGGTATAATATATGTAGTAATTATCAGGAGTAAAAATGTTTAATATAGAGGAAGAATTAAAGAAACTGCCAGATAGCCCCGGTGTTTACCAGATGAAAAATGCTTTTGGTGAAATAATATATGTGGGCAAGGCTAAAAATTTAAAAAAGAGGGTCAGACAATATTTTCAGTCTAAAAATCATATACCTAAAATTCAGGCTATGATAAAAAATATTTATGAGTTTGAATATATTATTACGGACAATGAAGTTGAAGCTCTGATTCTGGAAGCAAATTATATAAAAAAATACAGACCTAAATACAATACTCTTTTAAGAGATGATAAGCAATATCCGTATATTAAAATATCTGTTCAAGAAAGATACCCAAGAATTTATAAGGTCAGAGAAGTAAAAAAAGATGGGGCAAAATATTTCGGACCCTATCCGAGTGCTTATGCCGTAAATGAAATAATAGATATTATAGGAAACTTATACAAGCTTAGAAAATGCTCTTTAAAACTTGACGGTACAAAGAAAAGCCAAAGACCATGCGTATATTATCATATAAACAGGTGTACCGCACCCTGTAGTGGAAACGTTGACATAAAAGAATACAGCCAAGAAGTAAATAAAGCAACAGCTCTATTGACAGGCAGTGAAGGCATTATTAAATCGTTAAACGAAAAAATGATTGAAGCTTCAGAAAATATGGAATACGAAGAAGCTGCCAAATATAGAGACCAGATTAAGGCTCTTGAAGTAATTTCAGAAAAACAAAAAGTTGTTTCTCAAGCAGGAATAGACCAAGATGTTATAGGAAGCGCAATTGGTATTGATGAGGCCTGCATACAGATTTTCTTCATTCGAAACGGTAAAATTATAGGCAGCGAGCATTATTTGCTTACGAATATAGAAAATGAAACAAGGGAACAAATTATCAGCTCATTTTTAACACAATTCTATACAGGTACAGTATATATTCCAAAAGAGATATATATAGAAACCAAAATAGAAGATATGGAGGTTTTTGAAAAACTCTTGTCCCAAAAAAGAGGAAACAAGGTTACTTTAAAAGTTCCGGTTAAAGGCGAAAAGAGCATGCTTATTAAAATGATAAAGAAAAATGCTCTTGAAATATTAGAAAAGGGAAGCAGGAGAATAAAGAAGAATATTGATGAAGGCATGGAGGCAATCAAAGAGCTGAGTAATGTTTTAAATTTGGATAAAACTCCCGAAAGGATTGAAGCTTATGATATTTCGAATATACAAGGAGTTGAATCTGTAGGCTCCATGGTTGTTTTTGAAAACGGAATTCCCAATAAAAGCAATTACCGTCGTTTCAAAATAAAGACAGTAGAGGGACCAAATGACTATAAAAGTTTGGAAGAAGTATTGGAAAGAAGAATTAACAGAGGGTTAGGAGATGGCAAGCAAGGTTTCAACAAAATGCCCGACTTAATTTTAATTGACGGCGGAAAGGGACAAACAAATATTGCAGAAGAAGTAATAAGTAATTTTGGTTTAAGTATTCCTGTTTGCGGTATGATTAAGGATGACAAACATACAACTAAAGGATTAATATATAAAAACAAGGAAATTGAACTCAGAAAGACCGATATAGTTTATAAATTAATTTACAGGATTCAGGAAGAAGCTCATAGATTTGCAATTGAGTACCACAGGAATTTAAGGGACAAGACACTGTTTAAATCAGAGCTTGATAATATTAAAAATATCGGAGAAAAAAGAAAAATTAATTTACTCAAAAAATTCGGCTCAATTGAAAATATTAAAACTAAAAGTATTAATGATCTTTTGTCGGTACCCGGAATGAATACTGTAGCGGCAGAATCGGTTTACAATTATTTTCACAAGGAAAAAAACTAGTCATTAGATTATGATTACTTAATATAGAGGGATGGTACAATATGCAGTATGTAAAACTTGAAGATTTAGTCAGTTACACGGGAATAGAACCGGTTTATTATCCTGAGGATGTTCAATCCAGAATATATACACCTGATATAGTAAGGCCGGGTCTTCAAATGGCAGGATATTTTGAATGGTTTTCCTTTGAGAGAGTTCAAGTAATGGGAAAAGCAGAAATTTTATATATCGAAACATTGGATGAAGAAGTAAAAAAAGAAAGACTGGACAAATTTTTCAGCTTTCCTATACCGGCATTAATTGTGGCAAATGAAATGGAAGTTGATGATCTTATTATTTATTATGCGAAAAAATATAAAAGACCTGTTTTTAAATCTAATGAGAGAACAGATAAATTAGTTAATATAATGATTAACTTCCTTGAAGAAGAATTGGCTGAAGAAACAACTTTGCACGGTGTTTGCTTGGAAGTATTCGGGGTTGGGGTATTATTAAGGGGGAAAAGCAGTGTCGGCAAAAGCGAAACAGCCTTAGAGCTGATAAACAGGGGGCACAGACTTGTGGCTGATGATGCGGTAATAATAAAAAAGGTTGAGGGAGGGCTTAAAGCAACCTGCCCTGAATTAACCAGACACTTAATGGAAATAAGGGGTATAGGAATACTTGATATTCAGCATTTGTTTGGCGTAGGCTCCATCAGGATTGAGCAGTTTGTAGAATTGGTGGTTGATTTGGAAGAGTGGGATGAAAACAAGGAATATGACAGAATCGGCAAGGAGGAAGAGTATACGGAAATATTAGGTGTTAAGGTATCTACGGTTATTATACCGGTCAGACCGGGAAGAAATACATCAGCTATTATTGAAATAGCTGCCAAAAATTACAGACAGAAACTTCTTGGTTTTAATCCTCTTGATACTTACAATAAAAAATTTCGAAATATGATTCGGTAAAAATGCAACTTTATTTTTTAGTGTTGCATTAAATAATTATTTAAGATATAATTTAAGAGTATTGGTAAAATGACAATATTTTGGTTACAATTAAAAATAAATTTATAGGAGGATACAAATGTCAAAAGTTATGAAAACTATGGACGGAAATACCGCTGCAGCATATATTTCATATGCATTTACCGAAGTCGCGGCCATCTTCCCCATAACACCTTCATCACCAATGCCTGAGCTTATTGACGAATGGGCGGCACATGGTCAGAAAAACATTTTTGGACAGACAGTAAGAGTAACCGAGCTTGAATCAGAAGCAGGCGCTGCGGGTGCTGTTCACGGCTCATTGCAAGCAGGAGCATTAACATCAACCTACACTGCTTCACAAGGACTACTTTTAATGATTCCAAACATGTATAAAATTGCAGGAGAATTGCTTCCCGGAGTATTCCACGTTACAGCAAGAGCGGTAGCTGGTCACGCCTTATCAATATTCGGGGACCATTCAGATGTTATGGCTGCAAGACAAACAGGTTTTGCACTCTTAGCGTCTGGAAGCGTACAGGAAGTAATGGATATTTCTGCAGTAGCACATCTTACTGCTATTAAATCAAGGGTACCTTTTTTGAATTTCTTTGATGGATTCAGAACATCCCATGAAATCCAAAAAATTGAAGTAATTGATTATGAAGATTTAGCTAAATTAGTGGACATGGATGCTGTTGATGAATTCAGAAAAAGAGCTCTAAATCCTGAGCATCCTGTTACAAGAGGAACCGCTCAAAATCCGGATATTTTCTTCCAGGCAAAGGAAGCTTCAAACAAATATTACGAAGTTGTTCCTGATATAGTTAATGATTATATGAAGGAAATCAGCAAGCTCACCGGAAGAGAATACAAACCGTTTGTTTACTACGGTGCAGAAGATGCAGACCGTGTAATAGTTGCCATCGGCTCGGTAACAGAAACAATTAAAGAAGTTATTGATTATTTGAGTGCTAAAGGAGAGAAAGTCGGTTTAGTTGCAGTACACTTATACAGACCTTTCTCTGAAAAATATTTCTTTAATGTTCTGCCTAAGTCTGTTAAAAAAATAGCAGTGTTAGACAGAACCAAAGAACCCGGCTCGGTTGGTGAGCCCTTGTATCTGGATGTTAAATCATTATTCTACAACAAAGAAGATGCACCCGTAATAGTAGGCGGAAGATATGGACTTGGCTCAAAAGACACAACTCCGGCACAAATATTTGCAGTATATAACAACTTAATAGCTGACGAACCAAAGGACGGCTTCACAATCGGTATTGTTGATGACGTTACATTTAAATCTTTGGAAATTCCTGAAGTAGTAAATGTATCAGCTCCGGGAACGGTAAGATGTAAATTCTGGGGACTTGGCTCTGACGGAACAGTTGGTGCAAACAAAGACGCAATAAAAATCATCGGTGACCATACTGACATGTATGCACAGGGTTATTTCTCATATGACTCTAAGAAATCAGGCGGTGTTACTGTATCTCACTTAAGATTCGGAAAATCACCCATCAGATCAACTTACTTAATAGATGAAGCAGATTTTGTTTCGCTTTCACAGCAATCATATGTAGATAAATATGATGTGCTTGAAGGATTGAAAAAAGGCGGAACATTCTTATTAAACACTATTTGGTCAAAAGATGAGCTTGATGCATACCTGCCTGCCAAGTATAAAAAATACATGGCTGAGAATGATATTAAATTCTATACAATCAATGCAACTCAAATAGCTCAAGATTTAGGACTCGGTAACAGAACAAACATGATAATCCAATCTGCATTCTTTAAATTAGCAGATGTTATTCCTATAGATGATGCAGTTAATTATTTGTATGATGCTATTGAGAGTTCCTATGGCAAAAAAGGTACAACAGTAGTTGAAATGAATAGAGCTGCTGTTGATAAAGGAATTACAGAGCTTGTTAAAATAGATATACCTGAAGAATGGAAAAATGCAGTTGATGATAATAAAGCAAACAGCGGGTTGGCAGTACCTTTCACTGAAGATGAAAAACCTGAATTTATAAAGAATGTTGCTGAAGTTATGACTAGACAGCAGGGAGACAAATTACCAGTGAGTACATTTGCAGGCAGAGAAGACGGAACCTTCCCTCACGGAACAGCTGCATACGAAAAGAGAGGAATTGCAACAACAGTTCCAAGATGGATTCCTGAAAACTGTATACAGTGTAATCAGTGTTCATTCATATGTCC
>DMWH01000253.1:5858-6432 GCA_003483345.1 Clostridiales bacterium
TTAAAGCGGTTGGCAAGGGATTAGAAGGTTTGGATTACAGAATTCAAATAAGCACATTGGATTGTACGGGTTGCGGAAACTGTGCAGATATCTGCCCGGGTAAAAAAGGCAATAAAGCTTTGGTAATGACTCCAATTGCAGAAGAAGTAGAAAGAGAAGTACCAAACTGGAAATATGCTATTGATAAAGTGACAATCAAAGATGATTTAATGGATAAAGTATCAGTTAAGGGAAGTCAATTCTGCAAACCATACTTTGAGTTTTCCGGAGCATGTGCAGGCTGCGGAGAAACTGCATATGTAAAAACCATAACTCAATTGTTCGGCGACAGAATGATGATTGCAAATGCAACAGGCTGCTCATCAATTTGGGGAGCTTCCGCACCTTCAACTCCATATACAAAAGATGCTTGCGGCAAAGGACCATCTTGGGCAAATTCATTGTTTGAAGACAATGCCGAATACGGATACGGAATGGCAACAGCCGTAAGACAAATAAGAGACAGTATTCAAATGTCAATGGAAGAACTATTGGAATTGGATGCTAAGCCTGAATTAAAGGAAGCAATACAAGA
>DMWH01000253.1:6564-6836 GCA_003483345.1 Clostridiales bacterium
GGCGGCTTAGACCATGTGTTGGCATCAGGAGAAGATGTGAACGTACTTGTACTTGATACAGAGGTTTATTCAAATACAGGCGGACAGTCTTCAAAAGCAACTCCTACGGCATCAGTGGCAAAATTTGCTGCAGCAGGTAAGAGAGTAAAGAAAAAAGACCTTGGATTGATTGCAACAACATATGGCTATGTATATGTGGCCCAGGTTGCTATCGGTGCAAACATGAATCAATTCTTAAAAGCAATAAAAGAAGCAGAAAGCTACCAAGGACC
>DMWH01000253.1:6860-7147 GCA_003483345.1 Clostridiales bacterium
TGGCATTTGTACAGATTCAACCCGCTTCTTAAAGAAGAAGGCAAGAATCCTTTCTTGTTAGATTCCAAAGAACCATCTGCGTCATTCAGAGAATTCCTTGAAGGCGAAGTAAGATATGCATCACTGAAAACTTCATTCCCTGAACTTGCTGAAGAATTATATGCTAAAGCAGAAAAAGATGCTAAGGACAGATATGAAAGCTATGTGAGAATGGCTGAAATGAAGTATTAAGACGACTAAGACATTTTTACTACAAGAAGACAGGTTTATCCTGTCTTCTTTTTAAC
>DMWH01000159.1:0-1517 GCA_003483345.1 Clostridiales bacterium
AAATTACTAAAAAAATAACAGTTACTGCAAATATCGCAAATATAACTGCTACGAAAATCATAAAATTAATATCCATGTTACCTCCTAAATTTCCTCAATAAACAACATATCCTTTGCTCTATTGAGTTCATAAACTGCTGCTTCAATCAAAACATTCAATTCTTCTTCCGTTAGTGTTATTCCTTTAGAATTTAAAAATTCAATTACATATTTCTTTTTATTTGTTCCTTGTTGCGGTGCTGAAAATATTTGTTCTGCTGCTGCTACTGCTACATTAACCCACATTTCAGCAATAGTTAATTTGTTTTTATTTACTTTTGTTTTAACCAAAGGCACTACTAAACTTGTTAAAACTACTCCTATTAAAGATATTATAAGTGTTGCTATTTGGTATACTACATTGTTCATTATTTACCTCCTAAAAGTTTTTCAAATAGAGCATCTGCATAAGGGTGTTTTGCTAAATAATTCATTGTGTTATCGTCAAAACCATATTTCTTTTTAACTTCATTTTTGTACCAATCAAATAATATCTTAAAATACTGCTCCGGATTGATAACTGTTCCATCACTTTTTCTTCTAACTTCAAAATGCAGGTGTGAACCAAAGCTATATCCAGTTTGCCCCTCTGTGCCTATTATTTGACCTTTGGCGACCGTTTGTCCTGCTCTGACATTTCTATTCGCCAAGTGGCAAAAGAATAGATAATAGCCGTTTAAATCGTCCATCTTAACATAGTTGCCCCATTCCCAAGTGGGATTAGATTTATCTGTTATAATTTGGGACGATATGATTTTCCCGTTTGTTGGTGCAATGATTTCCTTACTATCTATCCCAACATAATCAATGCCGGAATGAAATCTATTGTCGCCATTGTCTAATTTTCGGTTTCCGTAAGGACTGCTTATTCGGTAGTTTCCTTTGTAAAGTTTCATTGTCCACCCTCACTTTTCTTTATGGTTGACAAAAACCATAACTCACCAGTTGTAAATGCAAACCAAGCCCCTATCAAACTATCAGGTATAACCGCATTAAAAAAAGCAGCTACGAATACCGCTACTGTGAATAAAATGTTTAGTAGTATCACTAAAACGACTATCTTCTTAGAAAATTTCTTCTTTTTATTTATTGCATCAATGATTTTTTGTGTTTCTTTTTCTTCCACATTTATCACTTCCCATCTTCTAAATCGTCGATGCGGTGATTAGCGACTTTTATTTTTTCGTCAATTATACAAATATCTTGCTCTAATTTGTAAGTTCTTTCGATAACACTGTTGTGCTTGTCAACTTTGTTTTCAAGCTGCTCAAGCCTATAAACTACAAGTGCTGTCGTTCTTCTTTGTGCAAAATAACTGCCTATTAGAGTACCGGCAAATGCTATTAAAGCTATAACAATATTTTCACTCATACATCACCTCAATTTTATTATTAAAAAAGGGCTATATTTTCATAACCCTTAGTCCACCAAATATTCGTTTTGTCTCTACATTATTGCACCTCAATTAAGCCGAGCAT
>DMWH01000159.1:1628-4040 GCA_003483345.1 Clostridiales bacterium
CTGACACTTCATATTCACCAACAGGTAATTTTGGTATTGTCAAAACTTTTTTACTTGTTACAAATTCATAAGCAAACTGATTTTTTCTAAACATTATCCTGTAATAGTCATAAGTTATTGTTGAAGGGTCTGTTATCGTTACTGTAATATTTGTTTCTGTTTGCGTTATGCCAAGTTGCGGATATTCATAATTACTACTTCTTTTACTTATAGGAACAAGTATCTTACATTCATTTGTATGTAATGTTTTATACCACCCATAACTTCCAAATTGGGGAAAGTTCTTAACTCCAAATTCACTTATTGCCTGTGCTGTCATCTTCCTATCCTTTTTCTTAAAAGTTAAGTCATCTTCAAAATTTCCCATATACGGTTCCGTACTTTCATTTGAAAGGTATTTATTATCTTTATAAAACTTTGCAAATAAGTTATCGGGGTCGTGAGTAAAGTCCAACATATCATTGCTATAAGTTTTCACTACCTCAAAATTCAGTTCCATTAAATCACCCCTTCAAGGTGTTTTGGGGAATATATCAATTTATTCACCTTCTATTATATCCTCTTCTATTTCGCATGGTTCAACTGCTATATTATTTTTGCATTGTGGACATTCTATAAAATTATTTTTTGTCCAATATTCGATTGATAGATTGCATTCGGGACAGTTTATGTTTTTAAATTCCATTACAACATACCTCCAATCTATATTTATTTATTTTTAATACTTTTTTACCCCTTCGCTTAGTAAGACAAAGAAAACCATATTTAATCATTAAACTTTTTATGAAATTATAACTATTGCCATAACTTACATACCCCATCCAACTACCTAACATGTGTTCAATTTTTTCAATAGTCGTTTTCTTTTCTTGTATTAAATGTGGCGTAGCTTTAAGTTTGCGCTTAACTTTTTGTTTACTGCTATCCCTTAATAATCTGTGAGTAATATAAATTTTATAACCAATAGCATTTAACCCCTGTTCTATTGGGAATATCTTTGTCTTTTCAGTATTTAATTTTAAACCTAATTTTTCCTCCACAAACTCATTGATTAAGCACAACACTCTCTTAGCTTCTTCTTTATTTTTAACAAATATAAAGAAATCATCCATATATCGAATATAATATTTAAGACTTAATTTTCTTTTGCAAAATTGGTCTAATTCATTAAGATATATATTTGCACAAATTTGACTTAAAGTATTTCCCAAAGGCAATCCCAACAAATCAAGAATGTCCGCACTATCAATTATTTTAAATAATAAATTAAGTGTCTTTTTACATCTTATTTTTTTATGCAATAATTTCTTTAGAATACCTCTATTGATACTATAAAAAAATTTCTTAACATCACCTTTGATTATTGTTGTATCTTCACCGTATTCCCATTTAGCTTTTCTCATTAAATGCTGAATTTTATCAACACATTTATGATTACCTTTACCATCTATGCAAGCATAACTGTCAAATATAAAACAAGGATTATAAATTTCTTTTAAGACATTATTAATAGCCAATTGGACTATTTTGTCTTTAAAATGTGGAGCGTCTATAATTCTTTCTTTAGGTTCATAAACAATAAATCTTATATATCCGTCAAATTTATATGTTCCATCAATGAGACTTTGTCTAAGCATTTTAATGTTATAAACTTCATCTAAAGTAAATATCATGGCTTCAGGATTATATTTTCCGTCACCCTTTAAAGCTTTTTTATACGCTTTGTATAAATTATCTTCATTGATAATTTTTTCAAATAAATCTTGTGTTATTTTCTTCTTCTTTGAGTTTTTCGACATAAACGGTGTTCCTTCCATGGAAGTAATAAGCGGTATGCCATTATTAATGTATTTACATCTTTAGGCAAGATGAAGGAATTAAACTCTCTTGAAATCTATCAAGCCATGTTGTTAAAACCGCAATCTTAACAATCGTTTTATAAAAAATACCTGATACAATCAGGACGGGACGCCAACCGTTGTTGTTGTTCGCAGCGGACGGATTGTTGTTGTTCGAGTTCGAGACGCCATTGTAGCCACGAAGCACACGGTTGGAGCCATTACAGCTTAATCCCTGATAATCTATTTTCTGTTAATTGCTTTAATGTAGCCAACTAACATTTTGCTGACCTCTGTCAATTCCATAGATATATCCTTATAAAACCCATTCCCAACATAATGTTGCCGATATGACGTTCTTATAAGAATTTTTATCGTATTTAAATAACCTTGAGCCTCTTGAGAATATTCAAGTCTTTTGGATTTTACACTGTTTGCACGGTCTATATAATTAAGGTATTGTGTAAAACAAGTTTTAATATCTTGTGCCAATGCAAACTTTTCAGACTTAGGAAAATTTTTTAAAGCAGGATATATTCGGTTCAGAAGATTATCCATTCTTAAATAAATTTCT
>DMWH01000115.1:0-202 GCA_003483345.1 Clostridiales bacterium
AGAAATCATGTTTCAATATTCCCTGCAACCCACTATGCCACTACTGAAGAAAATGTGAGCAGAGCTGTTGAAAGTATAAAGGAAGAACTTCAGGAAAGATTGAAGCAGCTTGAAAGCGAAAATAAGCTGCTCGAAATGCAGCGATTGGAGCAAAGAACAAACTATGACATTGAAATGCTGCAGGAAATGGGTTACTGCAACG
>DMWH01000115.1:361-570 GCA_003483345.1 Clostridiales bacterium
TCTCAGAATGTTGTTGAGCAGATTATCCGTCCTACGGGACTGATAGACCCGCCCATATATGTAAGACCGGTGGAAAATCAAATAGATGACCTTATAAATGAAATCAGAAAATCAACCGATAAAAATCAAAGGGTATTGGTTACAACTCTTACAAAAAAAATGGCTGAAGATTTGACAGCCTATTTAAAAAGTACCGGTATTAAGGTAAG
>DMWH01000115.1:646-1020 GCA_003483345.1 Clostridiales bacterium
GACAAGGAAGGATTTCTTCGCTCGGAAACATCTCTAATACAGACAGTTGGAAGGGCAGCTCGAAATATTGACGGAAGGGTTATAATGTATGCAGATAGAATAACCGGCTCCATGGAAAGAGCAATAAAGGAAACAAACAGAAGAAGGGAAATCCAGGATAAGTACAATATAGATAACAACATTACTCCGAAATCAGTAGTTAAGGGAGTGCGTGACGTAATAGAAGCAACCAAGGCTGCAGAGGAAGAAGCCAAATATAAAATAAAGGGTAAGGATATCAGCATATCTGAATATATTATAGAATTAGAAAAGGAAATGCGAATAGCTGCAGAAAACTTAGAGTTTGAAAAGGCAGCTTATTACAGAGATGAAAT
>DMWH01000115.1:1065-6270 GCA_003483345.1 Clostridiales bacterium
TCCCCATACCTAAGAGAGGATAAATAATGGACAAAATAATTATTAAAGGAGCAAAGGAAAACAATCTGAAAAATATCAGCATTGAACTTCCAAGGGATAAATTTATAGTTTTTACTGGAGTGAGCGGCTCAGGCAAGACTTCCCTTGCTTTTGATACAATATATGCAGAAGGACAAAGACGTTATGTTGAAAGTTTGTCCTCCTATGCAAGAATGTTTTTGGGACAGATGGATAAACCTGATGTGGAATCAATTGAGGGATTGTCACCCGCAATTTCCATTGACCAAAAATCAACCAGCAGGAATCCGCGTTCAACTGTGGGTACAATTACTGAAATATATGATTATTACAGACTTTTGTTTGCAAGAATCGGTGTGCCTCACTGCCCAAATTGCGGAAAACCGATTACAACTCAAACAGTAGACCAAATAATTGACAAAGTATTGGAATACGAAGAAGGAACAAGAATTCAAGTTTTAGCTCCAATGGTAAGGCGTGCTAAAGGGACACATAAAAAATTATTGGAGGACATAAAAAAAGAAGGCTTTGTCAGGGTGAGGGTTAACGGAGAACTTTTTGAATTAGAAGAAGATATAATACTGGATAAAAATAAAAAACATACTATTGAAGTTGTTATAGACAGGCTTATTATTAAAACCGGAATACAAAAAAGGCTTGTGGATTCAGTGGAAACAGCTTTGTCATTATCCGGAGGGATGGTTCTGATTGACGTAATGGGTCAGGAAGAACTATTAATGAGCACAAAATTTGCATGCACGGAATGCGGCATAGGTTTTGGGGAAATTTCCCCGAGGATGTTTTCTTTCAATAATCCCATAGGAGCATGTGAAACATGCAACGGTCTTGGTGTTAAAAGAGAAATAGATGTTGACTTGGTAATTCCCGATTATTCAAAAACAATCAGCGAAAGAGCAATAGCACCATTTGGTGCGGAAGAAGACGGATACTATTATCAAATGTTTGCAGCCTTGGCAAAATACTATAATTTTGATATATCCAAGCCTCTTTCGCAAGCTCCCAAGGAGTTTATCGATGAACTTTTGTACGGAACTAACGGAAGAGAAGTAAAAGTAAATTTTATCAGCAAATTTCAAGGAGCAAGAGAATATGTCAGAGAATTTGAAGGAGTTGTAAACAATCTGCAAAGAAGATATATCGAAACCAGATCTCCCGACATGAGACAATGGATAGAGGAATATATGTATGAAAGCCCTTGTCCTGCATGCAAGGGAGCAAGGTTAAATCCTATAAGCCTTGCAGTAAAAGTAGGTAACAAAAACATATATGAAGTAACTCAGCTCTCAGTTGTAAAAAGCCTGGATTTTTTTGATAAGCTTGATTTGAGTCCCATGAATAGAATAATCGGCGGACAGATAATCAAAGAAATCCGGGACAGATTGCAATTTTTGTCAGATGTTGGTCTTAATTATCTCACATTGGCAAGGAATGCATCTACATTGTCGGGAGGCGAGTCTCAGCGAATCAGATTGGCCACTCAAATAGGTTCAAGTCTTGTGGGGGTATTATATGTATTGGATGAGCCAAGCATAGGACTCCATCAAAGAGATAATGCAATGCTTATTAAAACATTGCGAAGTTTAACAGATTTAGGTAATACGCTTATAGTGGTTGAGCATGATGAAGAAACAATGCAAAATGCAGATTACATTTTGGATATAGGTCCCGGAGCAGGAGTGCACGGCGGGGAAGTAGTAGGATTTGGGACAATAGATGAAATTAAAAACAATCCAAATTCAATAACCGGACAATATTTGAGCGGAAAGAAAAAAATCGAAGTGCCTGCTCAAAGAAGAAAGGCTGAAAAATTTATTGAAATTAAGGGTGCCAAAGAAAATAACCTTAAGAATATAGACGTGAAGATACCATTAGGGATAATGTGTTGCGTTACAGGAGTATCCGGCTCCGGCAAAAGCTCCTTGATAAATGAAATATTGGCAAAGGGTCTTCACCAGAAATTATTCAAGAACACAAATCGTCCAGGAAAATTCGACCAAATGCTTGGCATCGAAAATATAGATAAAATAATTACCATTGACCAGTCACCGATAGGAAGGACCCCCAGATCTAATCCTGCCACATACACGGGAGTATTTGACTACATCAGGGATGTTTATTCGATGACTCTTGAATCTAAGGAAAGAGGCTATAGTAAAGGGAGATTCAGTTTTAATGTTAAAGGCGGGAGATGCGAAGCATGCCGCGGGGATGGAATTTTAAAAATTGAAATGCACTTTCTGCCTGATGTATATGTGCCCTGCGATGTGTGCAAGGGCAAAAGATACAATAGAGAAACATTGGAAGTAAAATATAAGGGCAAAAATATAGCGGATGTATTAGATATGACCGTTGATGAAGCCTTAGATTTCTTTGAAAATATTCCCAGAATTCAAAATAAAATAAAAACATTGCAGGATGTTGGACTGGGATATGTGAAATTAGGTCAGCCTTCACCTGAATTATCCGGAGGAGAAGCACAGCGTGTTAAGCTGGCATATGAGCTGAGTAAAAGAGGTACGGGTAAAACAGTCTACGTCTTGGATGAACCTACAACCGGTCTTCACATAGCGGATATTCATATGCTTATAGATGTTTTGAACAGACTTGTGGAAGCAGGCAATACGGTAATTGTAATCGAGCATAATTTAGATGTTATAAAAACTGCAGATTATATTATAGATTTAGGTCCCGAAGGCGGTGACGGCGGAGGAACAATCGTAGCACAAGGTACTCCTGAGGAAGTGGCTGAAGTAAAGAGCTCTTATACAGGGCAATACTTGAAAAAGGTTTTATGGGACAGTGGGGACGTATCTTAACTNNGAAGTCCTGAAAATCCTGAACCGTCCAAACCTGTTATGAGGGCTACGGCAGTCTGAGTTAAAATAGTCGAAAGTTTGGTCATTTGTATGTTTTCAGATAAGAATAAACTTATGTCATTCAATATACCGGGTGCTCCTTCACCCAATACTGCTGTAGCCCCATTCTGATTACCTAAGAAGAAAAATCCTCCTATGAAAAGTACGGGAGCAAAAACAGAAATTCCAAATTTAAAACCCTCTTTTATATAATTTACTATCAATTCAAAACCATCTCTTAATTTAAAGCTTGTTAAAACAGTTAACAGCATTATGATTATTGCGGTTCCTCCTACAAGTGCGGTTGCATCGCCTCCTGCCAAATTGAATTATACCATTGCCACAATATCAATTAAAAATGCTATTGGAGTTAAAACAGCAACATATTTTGCTGTCTTGCTTTGAGTTATTTCTTCATGTTTAAAATTATTATCTGCAGCAGGTGTAAGTTGGGAAGACTTTTTTAAGTCTTTTTTCATCAGGAAAAATGCAGTTGCTATAGTCACTGCGGACATTGTAAGCCATATGGGAATTGATGCTCCAATAATTTCAGGAACATCAACGCCCGCCCCGGCAGCGGTTATGGTAGGTGCTCCTTGTATAAAAAAGTCACTGGAAAGTGCAATACCATGACCGAATAAATTCATGGCAACTGCCGCATAAATAACAGGCAGGCCTGTGGCAACCACGGCAGGCAGAAGGACTGCTCCTATCAAGGGAACTGCAGGACTGGGCCAAACGAGCCAGGATATTATCATCATTGCCACACCTATTCCCCAAAATGCCATTGTTTGATTAACCATTATTTTTTTAATTGGCGCCATAATTAACGCATCTGCACCAACCGCCTGCAGGGACTTAGACATGGCAACAACCAATGAAATTATAAGTATAATACCCCAGAATTCATTACCTGAATAAATAATTGTATTAAATATAGACTGAACAGCAAATACAGCACTGCCCGAGTAAAGGAAACCCATGGCAAAAATACCGACAATACATGGAATTACAATTTCTTTTTTCATGAGCATAATAACAAGAATTATTACTACCATTATCATATATAAGTAGTGAAGAGAAGTTAAAGCCATATGAAACCTCCTTGGATTAATCAGAAGAACATACCTTCAAGGAAATTTTACAAGTGTGTCCCCCTGCCTTATGTAATTGTGTCCACTTACATAGAAATTAGTGTCATAAAATTTATGTACCTATTCCTCTGACTATTTTTTCAAAGCATTCATTAACACGTTCAAAATCCATGGAGTCAGAATAAAATACTTCTATAAGGTCATGCAGCTTTTTTGTTTCGGAAAGCTTATCTAAGGCATTTCTTATTAATAAATCATATAAATGAAGGTTTTTTTCAATTTCAGAAACACGTGTCTTTATACTTTCAGAATCCATTATGCCGTGAATATCAAATACCTTCTTATATTTTTCATTCATATGATTTTCTGCGGTAACAAGTATAAGTTTTTTTTCAGGCAAATATATATGCTGCAGCTTTTTCGGGCTTAAAGGTCTGTAAAAGCATTCCGCCGTATACCCCTTTTTTATCGCTTCGTTTAAAATTCTGTCCAGGAATACGGAAGAATAGTTAGTATCAGTACCTACAACCGCCCACACTTCATTTTCTTCAAAGAACTTTTCGGTATAGCTTATATATCCGTTTGACGTAAAAGATTCGGTAAACAATTTTCTGACATTGTCGCTTTTTTTATCAGATGAATGAGCAAACAGTCCGGTAATTGCTTTTTCGCACATTTCATTAAATTTTTCGACATCAACATACAAATCATAAATCGAGCTGATTTCGTTATAGATAATACCTGCAGCTTTTAAATACCTGTAAGCACTTAAATATTTATTTGATTTAGCTTTATTGGTTTGGATTATAGCTGTCTTATGTTTATTTAGTTTTTGAACATTTAAAAAGGCTCCGAGATTAATAATTTCATCAACTGCTCCCGGAATGACAGGGTCGATGGTATGAGGTGATGTACCGTCAACAATAAGAATTTTTAGTTCAGGAATCAAAATTCCGTCAAGACTTGCATTGTCGCTTGAGCAGTGTATGTATTCTATTGAATAGTTCTTTTTTGCCATTTCATCTGCAAATTTTTTCATGAAACGATTTTTGCCTACTCCTGGTCCTCCTTTAAGAATATAAATGTGTTCAGCTTCTTCCGGCTTTAATAGATAATCAAAATAGCTGAAAAATCCTTCAGATGTATTGTTGCCGGCAAAAATATGTTTTTCTTTCATTTTCTACCTCCTCAATGTTATTCCATTATATGAACGATTT
>DMWH01000103.1:0-1446 GCA_003483345.1 Clostridiales bacterium
TATTAAATTTAAAAGTTTTATTACAGAAAATTAAATTTTCTCTTGTTATTTAAACCAAGACGGAATTTTTACTGGCATGTTTTTAAATTCCTGGCAAACCTTAATTATAGCTGGCTCTACAGGTGTACGCTCAATACTTGAAGCACCAAGGTATCCAAGCGCTTCTGTTGCCTCAAGAACAGGAGCTGTAGTAGCAGGATCTTCCATAATGCCCCCATGGGTAATTGGAATAAAATCTAACTTTGGTCTTGCTTCTTTTGCTGCATCAATAAGAGCCTGGGTTGTTTTAATTGTTTCTTTCATATCCATTATTGATTCTGCACCAATTAATCCTCCAGCAGTCAAACCAACATGACAAGCAACAATATCTACCCCTGCTTTTGCTACCATCTTAGCTTCTTCTGGTGTAAAACAGTAACCAATAGTAAAATATCCAAGATCATGTATAATTTTTAGAACTTCAGCTTCTTTGGAAAAGCCCAGCCCTGACTCTTCAAGATTTTTTCTATAACGGGAATCAGCATCAATTAATCCTACTGTAGGAAAACTCATAAAACCTGAAACACCATAGGAAGCTAATTCAGCACACCATTTATCCCATACTGTTCGACTGTCCTGGGCACAAAAACCAGCAATAACTGGTGTTTCTTTTACCATTGAGCATACTTCAGGTGCATAATCTAACACCATTTCATTATTACGTCCAACAGGCATTAGTCCTGACAAAGAACCAGCCCCAAAATGTCGAAATCGGCCAGAGTTATAAATTCCTATAATGTCCACTCCCCCTTTTTCTTCCAATTTTGCAGTAAAACCATCGCCTGCTCCGCCTACAATAATTGGTTTTCCTTTTTTTAAGGTTTCTTTAAGCCGGGCATTTAGTTGATCTGGAGTATACCTTTTTGCCATCTTTATTCCTCCTTTTAAATATTATTATCACTAATTAAAAATTATTAAAAAATATTTCTAAACATTAAAATATTTATATTCTTAAATCCTTTAATGTATATAATTAAATATTTATACAAAGTACTAAATATTTTAAAAATTTAGAATTTTAGTAAATTAACTTATAAAATAATTCATAGAAACTTCATCAATTTGAGCAATTGGTTCTATGTTTGTAAAATTCTTTACATCTTCTGTTAGCTCTTTGTTTGCAGGCTGCATAACCTTTTCAAATTCTTCTACTGAATTGAAAAATAAGTGAGCAATACAAGAAAAACTAGGTTCTTCTTTACCCCATCCATTTTTACCATTTAAAATAACTATTCCTTTACAAGTATCACCAAAATACTTTTTTGCTATTGCAATATGTGTATTGCAATAATATTCCATATTAAAGTAACTGCCTTTCTTACACGGATAAATTACTGAAAAAGTTATCATTTTTTTCTCCCTTTTCTTGTATTAGATTTACTATTAATTATTAAATAACTTCTTTAT
>DMWH01000103.1:1597-3997 GCA_003483345.1 Clostridiales bacterium
GGCATTTGAATAAGATCGCCTTTTTTTACTTTTTGTTTGTTTATTACTATTTTTCCATCTATTTCTACAGTCTGCTCGCCCTCTCCCTCAATTACAAATAATATCTCTCCAGCTCCTTTATGATTATGGCGCTCATGCCCTGCTCCAGGATTAAGAGTTACTATACCTGCTGACATAGGATCTTCTGAATCTGAGAGTACAATTACTTTTCCAAATGGTATAACCCAAGTCTCAACATCATCGGCATTCCAAATATATTTCTTTTCTTTAATCTTTTCCATAATAAATATCCCTCCTTTTTTTATTTATTTAAAATTGCATTTGCTTTTTACAATAAAATCCTAAACTTTTACTCAACAAAAACCTATCCTAAACAATTCCCTTATTAAAATGAAATTATAAAAATATTTTGTTGATTAAACTTAGAGTAGGTTCTTAAATATTTATAAAGATAAAAATTTACTTCATTTTCATATTTTTATATTTTTTGACTATTTCTATAACAGAAGTTTCGGTTGGAATTCTTTCTCCACTTGATCCTGAAAGATATCCCGCAGCACCTGTATTTTTAATTGAGCATTCTGCTGTAACTGGATTTTCAAAAGGACCGCCATGGGTTATTACAATTGCATTTTTATTAATTTTCTTAACGGCATTGCATATTTTTATTACCATCTCAATAGCATCTTCGAGACTTATGGTTTTCTGAGCACCTGTAATGCCTCCACTCGTTAATCCTCCTGCCATAACTCCAATTATATCAGCACCAGCTTCAGTCATAATTATTGCTTCTTCTTCATTAAATGCCCAAGCTAAAGAAAAAATATTTTTTCTATTTGCTATAGAAATTAATTCCGCTTCTTTAGAAAAACCAATATTTGCTTGTTCCAACATGTTAGTAAATGGCTTACCATAGAGACTTGTAAAAGGTTCATTACTTATTCCTGAAAACCCCATATAAACAAGTTGGTCAATAAAAGTTTCAATATCTCTAGTGGGATCTTGTGCTCCCAAACCTGCTATGCAAGGAGTTTTTTTAACAACACGTAAAATATTTTTTGCATAATATAAAAGTTCGTCATTAGCATTCCCGTAAGGAAGTGCAGCTATTAATGATGAAAGACCTTGCATCCGGTAAATTGCGGTAGAATAAATTCCAATCAAATCAGCGCCACCTAATTCAGCGCATTTAGCGGTTAAACCTGTTCCAGCTCCAAAAATAAAAATTGGTTTTTCTGCTATAATTTGCTTATTTAATAGATTATGAATTTCTTCTCTAGTATAATTTTTTGTCATCCTTACTCCTTACTATGAACTCTTCTATTATTAAAAATAAATATAGAAGAGTTCATATCATTAGAATATTCATCTAATAAGCTATACTAATTTAATAAACATTCTATAGTTTAATCCATTCTGCAATATTCATTTTCATATTCTTGAAATCCTGGCAAACTTTTATAACTGCCTTTTCAACAGGGGTTCTCTCTATGCTTGAAGCTCCTAGATATCCAACTGCTCCAGTAGCCTTAAGTATTGGTTCTGTAGTTTCTGGACTCTCCATAATACCGCCATGTATGATAGGTAAAAAGTCAAGTTTTGGACGGGTTTTTCTTGCAACTTCTATCATTTCATTCATAAGTTTAATAGTTTGAGCTTCATCCATAGCAGACTTAAAACCTATTAGACCTCCAGTCGTTCCACCTGCATGGCAACCTACAATATCTACATCAGCGTTACAAACCATTTCAACTTCTTCCAAGTCGAAGGCATATCCAAGAGTTAAATATCCTAGATCATGTATAATTTTTAATATTTCACATTCACGTTTAAAACCATAACCAGCATCCTCGATCATTTGTCTATATGAGCCTGACATCATGCCTACAGTCGGAAAATTCATAAATGCTGTAACACCTATTGAGTGCATTTCTGCACACCATCTTTCCCAGTTTGTTATAGGATTCTGAGCACAAAATCCTGCTATTATAATTGCCTCTTTTACGGCTGCACAAATTTTTGGTGCTTCATCTAATACTAATGAGTTTGCATCATTCGTTGCAAATAATGCAGGAGTTGGTCCATAACCTAAATGCCTAGTATAGCTTGAATTATAAATTCCTATAATATCAGTACCACCCATTTCTTCAAGTTTTGCAACAAACCCATCTCCTGCACCGCCAATTATAATTGGCTTACCTGATCTTATTGTTGCTTTTAAACGGGCTAATGCTTCATCGCGCTTATATGCCTTTGACATTTTTTTTCCTCCTTATATATATATTTTTTTCTAAAAATCTAATATTTCGGGTAAGTTATGATGACTACCTTTTTCCCACTTTCCTGATAGCATTTCATCTAAAAGCTCACACATGATTTTAGCAAATTCAGGTTCATTTA
>DMWH01000103.1:4033-4467 GCA_003483345.1 Clostridiales bacterium
TCAGGAATCCAATTGGGTGAATCCTTTTCTTCAGTCCATCCCGATTGCGGAAGCCCCATAGCGGAATCATAAGCGCCAAATCCACGCATTGGGATACATACAGCAGTATGCTTAGTTGACAGATTTAATTTTTCTCCAATAACCTTTGCAGTTGCATATACTTCATCTACTGTTGTACCAACAGCCTGCACCATAGGATTATGTGAGTAAAAACCACGAATTTTATTTTGTATATCTTTTTTATAATTTTCAGGTATGACATCATAAGAGCCCGCAAAAACAAACAAATCCAGCCCACCAACAGAAACAACCTGTGGAATGCCTTTCTTACTTGCAGCTGTTAAACGATTAGGTCCTGCATCCCCAGATTGATGATAAATATGATTCGTAATTTCCCATGTTGTTACATCTAGTATTCCTGCTATATAACCATC
>DMWH01000103.1:4508-9703 GCA_003483345.1 Clostridiales bacterium
GTACAACCTATTAATGGTTTTTCTTTTTCACCTTCTGCTACTGCTTTAGGGATAGAACACATTCCAACTATTGAACCGGCAGCATTATTTAATATTTTTCGAGTAACGGTATTTATACCTACTTCAGCTATAGGGTACATCATACTTATGTCTTTAGTACCCACATATATGCTGGTGTTTCCTGAGGCCATTGTAGTTAACATTAACTTTGGCATTCCTATTGGCATAGTTTGCATTATGCTCGTCAATATACTAGCTCCCATTGATCCACCTGTAGCTACTATGCCGTCAACCTTGCCATCTTTTATCAATTTACCAACAAGCTTAATCCCTCCTTTAATTATAATATTAACTCTGTCAGTTTTCCCTAATTTTAGAAAGTTATCCATATTAATATCTGCATTTGATATAACTTCTGAAAGGCTTATATCTGCCCAACCTACTTCCTTCCCAACAGATACCTCAAAAATTGTAGGATCACCACCAGCGACCTTGACTCTCTCAGCAATATATTTTACTTCATTACCCTTAGTATCAAGTATACCAGCAACTAATATTTTGGGTCTCTTTCTCATAATTAAACCTCCTAATACCAAATTAAAAACTTTATTATTTTTTATTTAATATTAATAACTTTCGAAATTATATAATTTTCTTTTTTTGCTGAATGTTTCAAGAAATAAAAATTTAAATACATCATATTTCTTTCTAATTATTATTTCTTCTTATTAAAAACAGATTTAAACTTGGAATAATTAATCCCTAATATACCATTTGGAAGAAATATCATTATTAATATAAAAATTATTCCAATTACTATCCAATATCTATTAGTATATTGTTTTGTGATATTCATAAGAAAAATAACAATTATGCCACCAATTATTCCACCCTCAAGGTGATATATTCCACCTATTAATGCTGCCATTAGTACCATAACATTTGCAGACAAATCCCCTGTAGCTGGTGTTACTGAGCCAGTTGAAAATATTCCCAGAAGACCACCTACTCCAGCAAAAAATCCTGAAATTATTATTGCAAAAAACCTTCGGAAATCTGTATCAAATCCAAGGGTGTTCATCCTTATTATATTTCCTTCCAGTCCTCTAAGCGATAATCCAAAAGGAGAATTTACGATTCTTTTAAGAATAAGGTAAGAAATTATTAAGATAACAAGTGTAAGATAATATCTAGGATTTGTATCTATGAGTGAAAACCCGAAAATAGAAGGTCTGGCAACTCCTGAAAATCCATTGTAACCATGCGTAACCGATTGCCAATCAAGCATTAAACCAGAAAAAAGTTGAGATAATGCTATTGTCATCATCATAAAATAAATACCACCTGAACGTATTGCAATTGCACCAAAAATTGCACTTAAAATTACTGCACCTATTATTGCAAGTGGTATACTGATATAAGTTGGGAAATTAAAATCTTTAGCTGTTAAAGCAAACACATATCCAGCCATTGCATAATAAGACATTTGAGCAAATGAAACAATTCCACAATATCCAGTAAGTAGAATAAAACTCATAGCAGTTATAGAAATCGTAAAACCTGTTATCATAGTCTGAGTCCAATATTCTCCAAGCCATAAAGGAATTGTAAATGCAATAATTATCAAAAATATAGTCGCGAGGACTTTAGGTGTTCGTTTTATCATGATTCCTTCCTTCCAAGAATTCCACGTGGCCTAAATAAAAGCACTATTATTAAAGATCCCATCATTAAAAAATTAGTTATCTGTGGAATATAAGTTCGCCCAAAACTATCTATTAATCCAACAATTATTGCCCCTAATGCTGCACCTGGAATACTTCCTAATCCACCCATTATTACAACTACTAGCGCATATGTTAGAATTGAGAAATCTGTTCCAGGTCCAAAACTTATATATGTACCTCCTATTGACCCACTAAGACCTGTTAAAAATCCGGCTAATACAAAAACTGTGGTATAAGTCCTATCTATATTAATACCCAAAGCCGACACCATTGAACGGTTATCAATTCCAGCTCTAAGTACTCGGCCATATTGTGTCCGTTTAAGTAAAATCCACATCAAGATACCAATAAAAACCGCTATAATTAATACAAATAAGCGATATCCCGGATAATTACTGCTAAAAATCTTAATTGGAATTTTTGTAAATGATGGTTCTTTAATAATTTGAGGAAGACCACCCCATATTATAAGACACAGGTCTCTTATGGTTACTGATACACCTAGCGTAAGTAACGCTTGCGACAAATCAGATTTTGCAAAAGGTAAAATTTTTTCTATCACAAATGCAATTATTCCAACTGTAATACTTCCAACGATAATGGCAACTAACCAGTTTCCTGTTGCTTTTTGGACAGAAAGACCTACATAAGCACCTAAGATATAAAACATACCATGAGCCATATTCACAACTCTCATTACACCAAATAAAAGTGTGAACCCACTTGCTATAATGAAAAGAAGTCCTCCGTAAGTTAAACCATTAAGAAATTGAATTAATATTCTATCCAAACTCCCACCCTTTCTATATTATTTATTTTATGCTCCAACTCCAAGTAATTTACTTCTTAAAGAAGCATCTTTCATAATTTTTTCTGAATCTACTTTCTGAACAATTTGCCCAGATACCATAACACTCAATTCATCTGCTAATGAAGTTGCAACATTGATATTTTGCTCCACAAGTAAAATATGAATACCTTCTGACATTAGTCGTTTACAAACTTCGATAAGATTTTTAATCATGACTGGAGCTAGACCTTCCGATGGTTCATCCATTATTAATAGAGAAGGGTTAAGCAATAGCGCACGCCCAATTGCTATCATTTGCTGTTCACCCCCCGAAAAATTAGCAGCACTTTTATTTGGTTGCTTTTTTAGATTAGGGAAAAGATCATAAATTTTATTAATATTCCACTCTTTATTAATATCATTTTTAGGCATTACTATTTTAAAATGTTCGTCTGCTGAAAGGGAGGGAAATAATTCCCTCCCTTGAGGAACATATCCTACTCCTAGAGATGCTACCTTGTAGGGTTTAAAATTTGAAATATCTTTACCTTTTAATATTATTTTTCCAGAAGTCATAGGGACTAGACCCATGATTACCTTTACAAGCGTAGATTTTCCCATACCGTTTCTTCCAACAATTGCAATAATCTTCTCTTTAAGGTCAAATGTAACTCCTTGCAATATGTGGCTTGACCCATATTGCGAATGAACATTGTCTAATGTTAATATACTATTCATCAATTTTACCTCCAAGATAAATATCCTGAACTATTTTATTAGCAGTTACTTCCTCAGGTGTACCTGAAACTAATACTTTTCCCTCATGAAGAACTATTACACGCTTTGCTACTCGTAATGCTACTTCCATATCGTGTTCTACTATAAGTAGCGTTATATCGTCTTGTAACGAATGTAATAGGTTAATTAATAATTCTCGTTCTTTTGGAGAAAGACCTGCTGCTGGTTCATCAAGTAAAACTATTTGTGGCATGTGAGTAATAGACAAACCAACTTCTAACTGGCGCCTCTCACCATGAGATAAATCACCAGAGAGAGAATTGATTCTATCTGATAAACCAACTGATTTGCCAATATCATAAATTCGCTTAGAATTAGAAATAAAATTGTCTGAATTACTAAATAATTTTAAACCACGTGTTAAGCCAAGCAAACTTAAAGCTAAGTTCTGTTTTACATCCAATTTTTCAAAAATTGAAGTGCTCTGATAAGTACGACGAAGCCCGAGTTCAACACGTTTTTTTACTGAAAAATTAGTAATATCCTTTCCAAACAATATTACTTTACCTTTTGTTGCTTTTCTCTCTCCACTAATTACATTAAACAATGTTGTCTTACCTGCGCCATTTGGACCAATTATTGCAATACGTTCACCCCTCATGCAATCTATGCTAACATCAGTAAGCGCATGAAGGCCTGTAAACCATTTAGATACTCCTTGTAAAGATAATACTACTTCTTTCATAACCATTCCTTTTCTTATTAAGAATCTGGGAACATTTGATCAATGCTTTCCTTGTCATAAACTGGCTGAGCTTCATATTCTGCAGGATCATAATTCCAAAATTGGCCAACCTGAGAATATGTTTTTACTGGTATATTTTTCCAAACACCATCAACATTTTGTACTTCATTAACAAAAAAATCACAAACAACACTGTGGTGATCATCTAAAGATATATGACTGTTTGGAGCTTCAATTTCTGTTTTACCATATACTTCACAGAAAGCTTCAAAATCTTCAATGTTTCCATTAACAGCTTCTATAGCAGCAATTGTAAAGAGAGCGCCAGTATAGTACGCACTGGTAAAACCACCGTATGGACGTCCACGTAATTCCCAATATCTATCATAGAGATGCTTAAATTCTGGTCTATCACTTTCAAGAGTAATCACATTAACTGATAAAACACCATCTACTACTTCTCCCAAAGTTGTCACAGTTCCTGAATCCAGAGAAGTAGGGCTGCCAAGTATCGGAATCTCTACTCCAAAACTCTCCATCTGAGTTAAAAAGTTCATTATGTCTGTTCCGCTAAGGGTAACAAATATACCGTCAATATCTTTTGGCAAGTCCGTTATTATAGGACTATAATCACTTGTACCTATCGGTACCCAATATTTTTTAGCTACAGTTCCACCCTTTTCAACAAAGGTTTTTAACAACGCGCCTACAGTTGAATATGGAAAGTCATAATCTTCACCTATTGTGACAATTCTTTTATAACCCTGTTCATAAATATATTCTCCAAAAGGATGCATTGGTTGAATACCATTATTTGAAGTTCTGAACAGATTAGGTGCTATTCCACGTGTTGTAACAGTTTCTGCAGCTGTACAACAAGCATTTACAAGAGTATTGGGAAATTCACCTATAGAATTCTTTATTGCTGTACCTTCTGATCCACTTAAAGGACCAAGAACTATCTGACATTTGTCTCGATTAACTGCTGCCCTCATTGAATCAATCGCGGTCTCCGGAGTCATATCTGTAGGTAAAATAAATACATTAACAGGCCTACCTGCAACTTCATAACCTACATCTTCAAAAGCAATATTGATACCATCAATAGCGTCTTGCCCAAGCTGAGCAAATGCACCTGATGTTACAGATAAAACACCTATATTTATTGGTCCTGCTGCGGTTGTTTCTGATGCTG
>DMWH01000134.1 GCA_003483345.1 Clostridiales bacterium
ACAGTCAGACACTGCACTTATTTTTTTAAATAGTAAATATTTAATTATAAACAGTAGCGTTTTGATTTTATTGCTATAACATTGGTTTTTATTAATTTATATATTAAAGGAGTTTATTTTGAAAGTCTTAAAAAATCACATTACTTTCTTTTTTAAATCAGATAATTCTTTTAAACATGTATCGATAATAGCTGGTGGAGCAATTATCGCTCAGGGGTTTAGTGTCTTCATTATGCCATTTCTTTCACGTATTTATTCACCTGAGGATTTTGGCGTTTTGGCGATTTTTTCTTCGGTAATGTCAATTGCTATGCAATTAACCTTTTTAAATTATCATTTTGGAATAGCTCTTCCTAAAAGCAACCGGTATTGCAATGCAATTGTTTATTTATGTTTAATAATACATATTTTTTTCAGCATAATTTTTACTGTATTTATCTTCACAATTGGCGATTTTGTCTTTATAAAACTATCAATGAATTCGTTGATAAAATATAAAGCCTTGTTGCCGATAGCCGTTTTCTGTGCAGGAGGATATGCTGCTTTGACACAATGGGCGATCCGAGAGCGCGCGTTCTCCTCCATTTCTAAAACCAAAATAACACAAAGTATTTTGGGCGGTTTAGTAAAAATAACACTTGGATTACTCAGCATGAAGCCAGTGGGACTTCTTATTGGAACAATAATTGGACAAGCAAGTGGTATCACCTCTTTGTTAAAATCAATATTAAAGGTTCAGGGTTTTCCAAAAACCAGCATTAAAGACATAAAACGATGTGCAATAAAATACAGAAAATTCCCAATGTATGACACTTGGGCTTGTATGTTGAATACAATAACTGCTCAGATAACGCCAATACTGATTGTATCTTTTTTCGGGACAATGCAGGCGGGGTATTTTTCAATCGCACAACAGCTTTTACAAATACCAATGGTTTTTATCGGCCAGGCTATTGGTCAAGTATTTCTTCAAAAGGCAAGCAGAGCTAAATATGACGGAGGAATAAAAGATCTCACGTTTACGACATATAATGTTCTAGTTGCAGGAGGACTTTTTCCATTGTTGCTACTGTCTTTTCTTGCACCTCAAATTTTCGCTTTTGTTCTTGGGGAAGAATGGTATGAAGCAGGAAAAATGGCAAGGTTACTAGGCCCACTAATTGCGCTGACCTTTGTCTTTTCCCCGATAAGTCATATATTTAACATCTTTAACAAACAAGAACTAAGTTTATTACTAGAAATTACATATGCTGCCTTTCATATTTTGACATTTTGCATTACCGCTCATTACTTAAAAAATATTTTATATACAGTTGCATCAATCTCTGCAATGGGTTTTATTTTAGTAACCTTTAGACTTATAATATTATTAAGAACAGCAGGTATTTCATTTTATAAATCCATAAAAAACTTTATCATTAATATAATTTTTAATGTTGCTTTAATAAGCCCTGCTTGGTATTTTGATTACATACATGCTTCTACAAAAGCAACCATTATTGTTTTATTTATCATAATTTTAATATATCTTACTAATTTAATACGGCTTATTAAATTTAATTTTAAACACTTTTATTGTAGTAAAATATAAAAGAAACAAACATAATGCCAATCCTCCTGTAAGTAATGTTGTAGGAAGATCAGAGCTAACAAATAATCTTAAAATTGGAAGAGTCATAAATGCAATTAAAACTTCCGAGGGTACAGACTTCAATTTTCCCAATAAATTTATTATTAAACCAATTATAATTGAATATGCCAATAACACAATAAAACCACCCTGCATGTAACCTGAACCTAAGAATCCAGCATTGCAACTAGTAATAGGGTTATTGTAATAATATTTACCTATTAGAAATGCCGGCTCCATTTGATTACTCGGTGTAATGAAGTGCCTCATAAATGAGTGTGCAAAATTTTCAAACCCATTAACACTGTAATAATCATAATAATAAAAATTAATCTGAGATGGTGTATACAATATTCTATGATACAACCAAACAACTATATCATTAATAAATACCTCATTATAATAAGACACGTATATATATAATAAATAACAAACTAAATTTCCTATTAAAAATAAATATATTACACAATAAGACAGATTCAGTGATTTTTTTTGAACAAATTTCACTAAGTAAAAGTTTATAATCACAATAAATATTGAAAATAAAATTATTTTATGCGAAAATAGACCAAATAGTAAAATTTGAATTACAATGAAAAAGAACGATAAAAATTGCTGTTTTTTATACAATGAACAAATCAAACAAAAAGGAACAATTAATGTATATACCCATGCATCTAAGTAATTCATTAACCCTAACATAGTATTTCTTAAAATTAACCTAGACTCATACACTTTTAAAATATTAAAATTAATTAAACTTAATCCATTTACCAAAACATACCTCAAAATGACAATTAATATTAACAATAATGACAGTACAATCAACAATTTAGTATTTTTTAATTTATATTTTGAGCTTATTTTATGTTTTTTTAAAGAAAAATTTGATGTTAAATAAATAATAACAAAAGATATAAAAATGTAGTTTATAAACGTATTATATTTAGAAAATTCATCAGTTACTGAATACATTACAAACATTGGCAATATGGTTAATAAGACAAGAAGAATTAAAAAATAGGCTTTTACGCGATTTTTAACAAATATTAACAATATTGAAACAATGTTTATATACAATAGAACTTCAACAATGTTTGAATATGTTAATTTTATATTGATACCCTTCCCCATATAGCCATTATATGGAACATCCCAATTCACCAACAAATATCCTAAAATAATGTAGGTAAGAATTAAAAGTGTGGCATATTTAATATAATTAACAATAATATAATTAATTGTTTTCATAAGATATATTAATATTTAAACAATATTTTCCTAATATTTAACGCATTTTTTGCCAACAAATTTATCCAGGAAATAGAATATTCATAATGAGATTTTGGACGTTCTTTCATAATAACGTTAAATTCTTTTTCAGTTAAATTAAGAATTTTTAGAACATAATCAACATCTTTTTTTAAGTCCTCATTTTGATATAGCGGTTCTTTTAACCTATCCAATGCTTCAACCCTTGTCATCTGACCCGAAACGATCATGCTTGAATAATGGGACTTTCTTTTATCTACCCCGAATTTCGTTGGCANNGACTTACTTAGCGTTTCAAATGCATTTTTTGCATTGTAGTCTAAGAAATTGAGTGGCCTGAAAAACGTTATCTTGTGTAAATACTGATATACAAACCTTTTTTCAAAAACTGAAAAAATAGGGAGATTACCAGGATCATATTTTTCACCAAAACGTTTCCATATTGACAGAATATGTTTTTTGTCCGATGCATCATAAGAATTGCCTTGTTGTAAAATACTTTCCAAGGCAAAATTTCCTCCGTTTAAAAAACAATCAATTTTATTTTCTTTAGCAAACTTGTAAAGACAGGCAAAAAGAACGTTATCCTGAGGGATAGCAATATTGGGCACTCCAGCTCTGATGAAGGCTTTTGTCAGATCTGCGAATAAAATTGGATCAGGTTTTTCAATAATTAAATCTATAGAAAACTTGTCACATATTTTTCTTATGTTTGCAGTTGTTACCTGTGTATCAAAACCATCATCGATGTGTACTGCAAGCATCCTTAAACCATAAGTATAGCCAATATAAGCTGCATAAGATGAATCCAACCCACCAGACAGTCCGAGCATGCAATCATATTTGTCTTTCCTTCTTTTTGTCTTTAGGTCATCAAAAAACTTTTCTAACTTCTTTTTTCCAGAATCATTAGGGAAATAAACAACTTC
>DMWH01000066.1:0-609 GCA_003483345.1 Clostridiales bacterium
GAGTTCCTTAAATAATAAGCAAGGCTTATTGCAATTGCTCCGCTGCCTGTTCCCAAATCAAGTATTTTAATCTCTTTATTATATCTTTCTTTTACTATATTTATTACCGTTTCTACCAATGTTTCAGTATCGGGTCTCGGTATCAGGACACCCTCCTGAACGTAAAAGTCCAAGCCCATAAATTCCTGAGAATTAGTTATATATTGCAGCGGGTAACCATTATTCCTCTTTTCAGCCAATTTATAAAACTTATCTTTAATTTCTTCGCTTACTTCTTCCTTTNNTCAACTTCAAGCTTTGGAGAATTAAATTCCCTTTGTTTTATTATATCAATACCGTCTTTCAATAATTTTTCAATTGTTACCATCTATCATCTTCTCCGCCTTGGGGAATTACTCTCTTCATTGCTGCTATTGCAACTTCAATCATTGAATCATCCGGCTCCTTAGTGGTAATTTTTTGAATCAAAAATCCGGGATAAGCAATAATTTTTGTAAAAATATTATCGCTTGAGCTTCTTCCCACATATCTGTTTAATTCATAGGAAAGTCCTGCAATAACCGGAAGCATCGCAAGTCTTATCACAAGTCTCAGAAGCGGATTAGGCCA
>DMWH01000066.1:731-953 GCA_003483345.1 Clostridiales bacterium
AAAGGAATTCTTAATAATGTTTTTTAACAAATTTGTTAAAATGGTTGGACCCAATATAAATATTGCAATCGAAAATACTAAGGCTATTATTACCGAAGTATAAATAATTGCCGTGTCTGCCTTATCCTTAAATACTTTTTTCAAAAACCTGTCAAGGGCATCTTCTTCATAATCTTCACCATAGAATTCAGCCGAATACATTAATTCCTTAACACCGTTTAC
>DMWH01000066.1:998-1344 GCA_003483345.1 Clostridiales bacterium
GTAGCTATTTTTGAAGGTCCCTTCATCATGATCCCTTCAATAAGCGCCTGACCGCCTATACTTGTCTTTTTTACTTCCTTCAACCCTTTATCACTCATTTCGTCCCCTTTATAAAATATAGAATCAACTCACATTTTAGGATTATTTCCCGAGAAATGTAGAAAATTGTTAAACACTGTAAAAACAATGTAATAGAACACAACGAATACGCAGTCTCATTCACCAAAATATCAGCTCCCTCCGGTCGCATATTTTGGGAATTCGTTGCGAATGACCTACCTACCATTTTTCTGAAAACCTAATTTGGGGACATTCCTCCAGCAAACAGAGACCTTCCCTAAATTAG
>DMWH01000066.1:1395-2381 GCA_003483345.1 Clostridiales bacterium
AAAGCTTAATGTTTTTTTAATAATAGCGGCTAATATTTCCTTTAATATTTTCCCATAATGTACAAAAATTAAAGTAATGTGTGAATAATTCGAATTTCTTTATTACAAATCACACATTACTTGAATTTTTGAGCTTATTTTACTTAAGAATTATCTTTTTTCTATATGCCTAATTCTTCTTTTACGTCTTTGAATGCATTCAATGCAAAGTCTAAATCTTCCTTTGAATGGGCTGCGGATATTTGAGTTCTTATTCTTGCTTTCCCCTTTGGCACAACCGGGAAGTAAAAACCTACTACATAAACACCCTTTTCTAACAGCTTTTCAGCCATTTTTTGGGATAAGACCGCATCTCCAAGCATTATGGGCACTATCGGGTGCTCGCCTTCTATAATATTAAGACCTATTTTTTTGATTCCCTCTCTGAAATATTTCGTATTTTCATCCAGCTTAGCCTTATATTTATTGTCTTCCATCAGCATTTCAAGAACCTTGAGTGATGCTCCGACAATAGCCGGCGCCAATGTATTTGAAAACAAATATGGTCTTGAGCGCTGTCTCAATAAATCTATTATTTCCTTTCTGCCGCTTGTGTATCCGCCGCTGGCACCGCCAAGAGCCTTTCCTAAGGTTCCCGTAATAATATCGACTCTGCCCATTACATTTCTGTATTCAGGAGTTCCTCTTCCCGTTTTACCTACAAATCCCACTGCATGGCTGTCGTCAACCATTACAAGTGCATTATATTTATCAGCTAAATCGCATATACCCTCTAAATTTGCAATAATACCGTCCATTGAGAATACACCGTCTGTTGCTATCAATTTAATATTGGCTCCATCCTTGTCAGCCTGTTTCAGCTGTTCCTCCAATGATTCCATATCATTGTTATTATATCTGTATCTTTTAGCTTTCGATAATCTTACTCCGTCAATAATGCTTGCATGGTTCAGCTCGTCGCTTATTATGGCATCATTTTCGGTGGT
>DMWH01000066.1:2420-3814 GCA_003483345.1 Clostridiales bacterium
CAAATGAATCTAACTGAAGAAAGTCCGTAACCCCATTTGTCATATGCATTCTTCGCTGCCTCGATTATTTCCTCATTGTCCGCCAATCCTAAATAGTTATTGGCACACATATTCAGTACTCCGCCTGCTTTCGTTGTGCTGATAATACTTCTTTGAGGTGTGGTTATAATTCTTTCTTCCTTCCAAAGACCGCTTTTTTTAATTTCGTCCAATATGTCGGAATAGTATTCCCTTGCTTTAAACATTCTGTTTCCTCCCATCTTTATTCTTTGTTCAGTACAATTTTCCGCTTCAATCTTATTACTTTATCCAAATAATACTCTTGTTATGTTTTTATGTCAAGAGCCGATTAGATAGTTTGTCCATCTATTGTATACAATATTTGATGACAGCACCCCCGTCCCCTTGTCATAATATTCTTTTCAGCTTAAATCCGGTGTAGTCGCTTGAAACACAATGGACCATAATATTGTCTATCAAACCCTCTATTACATTTCTATGCCCTTCTTCCCCGTGAAGATGGCCGTAAACGCAAATATCTGCATTATAGTCTTTCATCAGTGAAAAAAATTCGTTAGGAAGTCCGTTATTGTTAAAGGGAGGATAATGAAGCATAATTATTTTTTTGCCGCTGACCTTTTTTGCTGCTTGAAGGGAAATTTTAAATCTGTTCAATTCTCTTAAAAATATTTTTTCATTGTCAACTTCCGCACAATACTCTTCCATTGTATCCCAACCTCTGGTACCGCAAATAACAACATCATCGTATTTATGAAAATTGTTTTTTAAAAACTTTATAGTTTTCAAATTCAGTCTGTCTAGTTGGGAGATAGTTGACCACCAATAATCATGGTTTCCCTTACCTATAATTTTCATGCCGGGTAAATTCTCGATTCTGATTAAATCCTCTAAGGCATCATTTAACTTTAAAGCCCATGATATATCACCGGGAATTAGAACCAAATCTTCTTCATCTACGGTATTTTTCCAGTTTTCAATTATCTTTTCCTCATGGTTTTCCCAATTGTCGCCAAATACATCCATTGGCTTTTCTTTTTTAAAGTCAAAATGTAAATCAGCGATAGCAAAAATTCTCATAATTATCCTTATAGTTTAAAATAGTTGAATTTTATATTCATTTGCTTTGAAAGCTCTGCTTCTCTTTCCTGGCATGTAAAGAGAATTACCTGTCTTCTCTCACTTTCTCTTGAAAGCATTTCTAATGACTTTCTAAGCCTTTTTGAATCATATTGAATAAAGCTGTCATCCAAAATCAGCGGGATATTCTGGTTGCCGCTTAAAATATTGCTTAGGGCTATACGCAGTGAAAAATAAAGCTGGTCCAAGGTACCTCCGCTTAAATTTTCAAGCTCTATTTTCCTGTCCTTTTCTTC
>DMWH01000066.1:3883-10256 GCA_003483345.1 Clostridiales bacterium
TCGTTATTTTTTCTGCTGCAATTTCAGCTACTTTGATTTTATTTTTAAAGAAAGCGGTTTTTTCTTCATAAAAGCTGATTTCCTCTTCAATTTCCGCTAAACTTCTTGTGTTGTCTTCAATATCTCGTATTTCATGATGTATATCGTTTATATTTTGTAACAGCTTTGTTTTTTCTTCATTTAACTTGAAAATACTAAGTTGAATATCTTGCTTGTCAATTTCTTTGACTTCATCGGAAACATTCAAAGTCCTTTTTTTAAGCTCGTAATAGTCGGTGCTGCCAATTATATTTTCCAAAATTTTCTCGTAATATTCCCTGCGGTTTAAAAGCTCCTTGTATTTTTCATTCAGCTCAACTGCTTTCTTAAATACTTCTACATCATCCGCACCGTTTGCTTGAAGTATCATTTCCAAGCGTCTTTGCTCAAAGTTTATTTCCTTATCGAGCCTTGTTATATCGCGGTTGATTTGTTCGATTTTTTTGTTTAATTCTTCTGTTTGGAGCTTTACCGTGTCTTTACGCTTATAAGCTTCATTTATTTCAATTATAGTATCTTCTGACAAGGATAAGTTTAAAGTCTTTAAATTGTTATTGAGCCTTTCTTCTATTTTTTTATTATCTGCTGCAATTTCATTGAAAGTAATATCATCATAATTAAGAAGCTTGATTTTTTCTTCGTAAATGTTTTTTTCCTTACTTTTCTCTTGAAATTTATCAGCCATACTATTAAAGTCTTGACAATTGTTTCTTTTTAATATTTCATCTTTTTGTTTATTTAATTCATTGTTTGATAATGTATAATCAGCAAACTCGCATTCCATACTTTCAATTTCTTTTTTTGCGTTTATTGCAATATTTCTTTTTCTCCATGAAAAAGCATAGAATAAGATCCCTATCAAAAAACCTATTCCGCCGTAATAATAGTTGAAATTATTGTAAAAGTAAGCAAAGTAGCATGATACTGCCGCAGCCGATATGAATGCCGTTCCCAAAAGTCCCGTAAAAAGGCTTATCCCTCTTTGTTTTTTGCCGAATTTCTTCATCAATTCATAATTTTTGCTATCCGTTAAGACATTATTAATTTCTATTTTATGATTGAGCTCTTCAACTTCCCTGTAGTCATTAATAAAATTGTTAATTTCGTCTATATTAATTGAATTTATGCTCTCCCTGCCAGTTTTCATCTTCATTTTAAGAGTGTCTATCTTTTCGTTATTTGCCTTATATATGTCATAATCGATATTTAACTTATCTATATCAAACTCTTCGGGAATATAATTAGACAAATCAGATTCTATTAATTCAAGCTCTGAAATGCATTCTTCTTTTTCTTCAATCAATCTTTGCTTATCATTTTTCATTGAAGCCAGACTGCTTTCTGTTTCAGACGCTTCTTTGTAATCCTCCGCTGATACATTCGTAACATCATCTTCAATTAATTTAAGTTCATCGTTGATATTGTCTATTTCCTTCTTTACAGGCTGAGCTCTCAGGAATTTTTGCTTCTCCAAAAAAAGTTCATAATCTGAAATTTCCTTTTGTTTTTCTTCAATTTTCATATTCAGCTCATGAATTTTACTTTGAAGCTTTTTCTTTTCCATTGCCAAAAACATTACCTGTCTGTTTGAATTCATTGAACTTTCTTTGGCATTTCTGAGCTCTTCCAACCTAAGCGAATACTGACCCAGCAGTGTTTTATCATTATTTTCGCTTCCCGCTTCTTCTTTGATTCTATACAGGCTTTGCATAATTCTGTCGATTGAAATATCTTCATCTTTTGTATTGCTTAAATTTGTTATTTTATTTTTCAGCTCATCAGCCAATTCCTTTTCTGTTTTATTTCCAAGCTGACTGATACTTACTGTATTGTTAAATGATACTCTGTTTATATTAAAGAAATGCTCACCCGGAACACCGATACCCTCAACCGAATATTCATTTTCTTTTGTTTCATTTGTTTTTTTGAAAACCTGTATAGTATCTAATAGAAAATCTCTTGAAATTATATGTTTTTTCTCTTCATCCGCTATTTCAATGCTTCCCTTGTACACGGGGCTGTTCCAAGGTTTATATTTATTATACCGAGATGTATCTTCATCAAATCCATACATAACCAACTCAATAAAATTATGTATGGTAGATTTTCCTGTTTCATTTTCACCGAAGATAATATTAAATTTATTGCTAAAATGTATTTTCCTGTTGATAAACTTTCCAAAGGCTCTTAAATTCAGTCTGTTTATGTACATTTTATTTTACCACCTTTTCTTTTCTGAGAACTTCAAGTCCCAGTTTAAATGCCTGCTGCTGTAATTTATCGTCATTATCGTCATTTTTGTCAAATTGAAGTTTATAGCTTTCAATAATATTGAATTCATTGCCTTCATAATTTCTGTTTTCTGTATCATATATATAATTGTCTTCAAATTCTATATAATAAAAAAACTGTTTTGCCTCATTTTCAATTTCATCCATTGAAATATCGGCATTTACTTCACCCGTAAGCTCTATGCGCACATAATCCTTAATGTTGGAAAAAGTATCGCCGGAAAATTTAATCAAATCCAATATTTTATTAAAGCTGTATGAAATATTTAATTCAATTTGTCTATTTATAAATTTTCTTTTTGCAATCGGTAAAAATGAGTATTGTGTATTATTTTTTTCCAAGGTTCCCCTTATAATCCCATGTTCGCCTTCCTCATCAAAAGACAAAGGCTCAGGAGTACCGCAATACACAACATTGTCCGTTATTTGACGGAAGTTATGTCTTCCTCCAAGAGGACAATAATCAAACTTATTCTTTATTATGTCTATATTAACCGGCAATCTGTCGCTAGAATCGATATCGCAATGAAGCATGAGAATGTTGAGCTTGTTTTCATCAACTGATATGTCGTAAATGGGCTGGGTTCTTTTATTTTCTGCATGGTTGTCCCAACTTATTGAATAGATGCACAAATTGTTTTCGGGAAAATTCAGTTTCTCAACTGTTTCGGTATTTTTAATTATGTATACGTTATCCGGCCATTCTATATATTCATACATATTGTTAACATTATAAGGGTCGCTTTGACCGCAGGTAATTATTACATTTGTGTCCGGTATGGAGCTGAATTTCGAAGAAATTTTATTTAAACTTTTATAGCTTATATATTCTCCGTCCGTTAAATCCCCTGCAATAAACAAATATTGTACTTCCTCAATTTTGGCTGTCCTTATAATTTCATCAAAAGAATCCCATAATTCCTGTCTTCTTTTTTTGCGCTCTTTTAAACTGAAATTTTTAATATCGAATTTTTTCCCTAAATGCAGGTCAGATGTATGTATAAATTTAAGTTTCATAGCCGCTCCTTCGATTTACGTGAATATATAATATTTTACCACAGATAGTATACATCTTCAATATGATAGATAAATTTAATCATTGATTAGTCTGCCAATTCACAGAGTTTATCCATGTCCAATATTTTAACGGATGAGCGGTAAACTTCAATAATGTTATCCTTTTGCATATTGGAAAGCTCCCTTGACAGAGATGGTCTTTTAACATTTAAAAACTCGGCAAGTTCTTGTCTGTTCATGGGCATGTTAAATATCATGGAATTTGATTTTTTTTGAAGAGACAAAAGATATACTGCAATTCTGCCCTTTAATGTTTCGGCATTTAGAATATTCATTTTATTATTGAGCATAACTATTTTATCGGATAAAATGGTAAGCATGTTTTTTATCAATTGAGCATGGAAGCTGCAGTTGTTAAAGCACATATTGGAAAAGATTTTATAGGGTATTAGCAATACTTTGCTGTTTCCTGAACTCACAAGGTCATAGGGAGAACTACCTTCGGAAGCATAGATTAAAGCTTCTCCGAATAGGTCATTTTTCTCCAATGTTGTTACTATAACCCTGTTGCCGTTATATTTTCGGGATTCCAGATTTAATATTCCATCAATTACAATTCCAAGCTTCTTTACTTTTTGGTCCTTTTCAAATAAAGCATAATTGTCCCTTAAATCTTTAACGGTTGAATTACTGCATTTAAGAACAAATTTTATTTCATCCTCGCTCATATTGAAAAACAGCGGATTATTTTTAATTTCTTTAATAACATCTTCCATAATAAAACCTTTCTTCATCTGTCTTTGATGAATAACTCGTGGTCGTCAATAACATAATTATACAATACTATCATTTAGGTGTCAAAAACAATAAAAAGGAAGGATAATTATTATCCTTCCCTTAGCTATACTGCTTCTGTCAGCGGGCTTCCGTAATTTCTAGAGTTATAAATATTCAGTAACTCCTTCTCCGTTATCTGCCCCTTTCTTAGATCAAGAATTATTTCTCCCTTGTCAAGCATAATAATTCTATCCGAATACATTAGGGCATCTCTTGCATTGTGAGATATCATCATAGTTGTAATATTTTGAGTTTTTATTAATTCCTGAGTTTTTTCCATTACAAGCCTTGAGGTTTTGGGGTCTAAGGCTGCTGTGTGCTCATCCAACAAAAGAAGCTGCGGTTTATTCATTGTTGCCATCAGCAAGGACAGTGACTGCCTTTGCCCTCCTGAAAGGTATTTCACTTCCGTATCCAATTTGGTTTCAAGTCCTAAGTCAAGAGTTCTTAAAATTTCTTTATAAGCTTCGATTTTATTTTTCCTGATTAATTTTCTTAATGTAAATTTCTGACACTTCTTATCCGACAGGCTTATATTTTCCAATATTGTGAGTGACGGTGAAACGCCTGCCGATGGATTCTGATGCACTCTTCCTATAAACTTAGCCCTTTCGTTTTCTTTTAAACCGTTGATATTTTTCCCGTTTAATTTTATAATACCTTTCTCCTGCATTAAAAAGCCGCTTATTATGTTAAACAAGGTGCTTTTCCCGCATCCGTTTGCTCCCAATATTGCCGTGCATTCTCCCTTGTTTATATGAATGTTGAAATTACTGAATATCCTTATCTCATAATCTGTTCCTTGGTTGAAAGTCTTCGATAAATTTATTATATCTAACATTTTACTCCCTCCACGGCTTTTATTTTTCTTGCCTTTCTCATTTTCACAGGGCTGAACGTATTGTAGCTCAAAAATATAATTACTATTGCCGCATTTATTGCTTTCAGGTCTGTCGGTGCAAGGCCTAAATCAATCGCTAGGGCTCCAATGAATTTATATATTAAGGCTCCCATAATTGCCCTTGTCGTCATCTTTAATATTCGGCTGTTTCTTAATACTGTATCGCCCACAATTATTGAAGCTATTGCCACCACTATTATCCCGGTTCCCATTGATATTTCCGAAAAACCCTGGTATTGTGCCATCAAAGCTCCGCTTAACGATACTAATCCGTTTGAAAGCATTAATCCTATCAATTTGTATTTGTTTGAATTCTCTCCCAAGGATTTAACCAATGTTTCATTGTCTCCGGTTGCTATTAACAAATACCCCACTTCGGTTTTTAAAAATAAATCCATTAATATCTTTACGGCAAGAACTATCAGTATAAGCACTATTACGGGTCGGAATCCGTCAAATATTGAATCATAGCTTGTTAGCCCTATATTTGATCTGCCGTTTAATCTTAAGTTTGCCGAATATAATATGGTTGCTGTAAGAATCCCCGATAACAAAGCTCTTATTCTTAGTTTAATGTTTAATGTGTATGTTAACAGTCCTGCCAAAGTTCCCAGGATAAAGGTTAAAAGCGTGCTTATAATAGGAGAGAAGCCTGTGGTAATGAATTTAGCAAATATAAATGCTCCCATCGGGAATGTTCCTTCAACGGACATATCTGCAAAATCAAGTATTTTAAATGTAATAATAACTCCTATTGCTAATACGGAAAAAATTAAACCTTGTTCAATTGATGTAAGAATTAATGTATTCATTCAACAAATTCTGCTCCTTCAAATGCTTTGTGTTCTTTTGCCAGCCCCAGACTTTCTGCTGTTTTTAAATTAACTTTTTTCTCGAATTCGGTTGATGCTTGAACAGCAATGTCAGCAACATCAACTTTATCAACCAATATTTGTTTAGCTATCCTTGCAGATTGCTGACCTATTACGTAGTAGCTTATACCCTTTGAAATCAGTATCCCCTGGTCTACATGACTGCCATCGGCGGATACAGTCAACAATTCTTTTTCTCCGGCTAACTTGGCAACTAATTCCATAGCGGATGCCACCATGTTATCCGTAATTATATATAGACCTTCCACCTTTTTTGAAATGGTGTCAACTGCTTGCGGTATGTCATTAATTGAAGTAATCCCGACTGTTTCGATTGTCAGTCCGAGTTCTGCTGCAATTTCTTTTGTCTGTTCAACCTGAACTTCAGAGTTTGATTCTCCAATATTGTAAATTAT
>DMWH01000066.1:10366-20918 GCA_003483345.1 Clostridiales bacterium
GTAAGTGTTGCAATCGAAAATATTAAATCGACATCATCTTTAACAAATTTTTCTGCAATCATTTGTGCATTGTTTATGTCTGCCTGAGCATTCTGGTCAATAAATTCAACTTCTACACCCAACTTTTCCATCTCATCTATAAATCCCTGTCTTGAAGCATCCAAGGCAGGATGTTGCACAAGCTGTGCTATTCCTATTGTAAATTTTCCTCCTGCAGGCTTGTTTGCTTCTGTATTTGCAGAACATCCGGTTATTATCAGCGAAACCAGAAATAAAATTGCTATAAATTTAATTGTACTATTTTTCATAATGTCCCTCCAAGGTTTATTTATTTTTAGATATGAACTTGGCCAGGGTTCGATATCGAAAAAACATGATTACAGGTAAATCATAAAAAAAATCTTTCATTCCTATAAACATACTTTTTTAAAATATGCTTATAGGGACGAAAGATTTCCGCGGTACCACCCTAATTATGATATAAATCATCACTCTTCGAAGTCTAACAACTTCTAACCCTGTAACGTGAGTACACGTGTTCGCCTACTCGGAGTTCCTTTTAGCAAACCTGCTCAGCAGTGTATATTATATTCCTCTGTTACTGGCTCTCACCACCGCCAATTCTCTGTAAACGTCTGAAATACTTTTCTCTGCTTCAACGCTTTAAATATTAATAGCAATAATAACTTATAATAATCCCTTTGTCAACAATTATTTTTCAGTAATATTTTACCAATCATAAAAATAACGAGGGCTACGCCCTCGTAAACTGTTGCATAAGAATGCTTATCTTAAACCAATGCTGCACTTTTGATNNATTTTAGCATAGAACTCTTCTATATTTTTTATATCTGCAAGCCATGATTCGGTGTCTATTGAAAGAAGTGATTTCAATGTGTCTGCTGATAAATTAAGACCTTCAATATTAATGTCTTCGGGTTTTGGCAGATAACCGATAGGTGCCTCATTTGCATCCGCCTTATTTTCACATCTTTTGAGCATCCATTCTATTACCCTGAAATTATCTCCAAACCCTGGCCAAATAAATTGCCCTTCTTCATTTGTTCTAAACCAGTTTACATGGAAAATTTTTGGCGGATTGCTCATTTTTTTACCCATTTCAAGCCAGTGTTTAAAATAATCTCCCATATTGTATCCGCAGAATGGAAGCATGGCCATGGGGTCCCTTCTTACAACTCCGACTTTTCCTGATGCAGCTGCAGTAGTTTCCGATGCAAGTATCGAGCCTACAAAAGTACCATGCTGCCAGTCCCTTGACTGATAAACAAGGGGAGCAGTCTTTGCACGCCTTCCTCCGAATATTATTGCCGATAAAGGAACTCCCTCCGGTGATTCCCATTCAGGTGAAATGCACGGACAATTTTTAGCCGGTGCCGTAAATCTTGAGTTAGGATGTGCTCCGTTTTCCTTTGATGTTTTCCCGTTCCATGGATTTCCCATCCAGTCCAGAGCATTTTCAGGAGGATTGTTGTCAAGTTTTTCCCACCATACCGTGTTATCGTCCAAATTCAATACAACATTTGTAAAAATCGAATTTTTCTTTGTAGACATAAGAGCGTTATAATTTGATTTTGCATTTGTTCCCGGTGCAACTCCGAAAAAGCCTGCTTCAGGATTTATAGCCCATAGTCTTCCGTCTTCTTTAATTCGAAGCCATGCTATGTCATCGCCTACAGTCCAAACTTTATATCCTTTGTTTAAGTAAATTTCAGGAGGAATAAGCATAGCCAAATTCGTTTTGCCGCATGCTGACGGGAATGCTCCTGCTATGTATTTTACTTCTCCCTGAGGATTTTCTATTCCTACAATGAGCATGTGCTCAGCCATCCAACCTTCCATTCGGCCCTGGTATGACGCAATGCGAAGTGCAAAGCATTTTTTGCCGAGGAGAACATTGCCCCCATAGCCGGAATTGCATGACCATATTGTATTGTCTTCGGGAAAATGGAAAATATATCTTTTGTTGATATCCAATGTGCACTTTCCGTGTACGCCTCTCACGAAATCATTGGAATCTCCTAATGCATCAAGTACTTCTTTTCCAACTCTTGTCATTATATTCATGCTTAAAACGACATAAATAGAATCGGTGATTTCAATTCCTATCTTTGAAAAGGGCGAACCAACAGGCCCCATTGAATAGGGAATAATATACATTGTTCTTCCCTTCATGGAATCAGTGAAAATTTCTCTTCCCAATTTATAAGCCTCTTCAGGGCTTTTCCAATTGTTTGTATTACCTGCATCTTCCTTTTTTCTGGAACAAATAAATGTTTTGTCTTCCATTCTTGCTACGTCATCTTTTGCCGAGCGATGGTAATAGCATCCGGGGTAAATTTCTTCGTTCAATTTTACGAGTTCGCCTGTTGAGCATCCTTCTTTGCGAAGTTCTTCGTATAATTCTTCACTGCCGTCAATCCAAACTACATTCGATGGATTAGTCATAGAAATTATTTCGTCAACCCACTTTAAAACATTTGAATTGTCCGTTAATTTTTTCATGGCACTCTCCTAAATATTATTTGTGTTACTATGTTTTATTAATTGTAACCACTATATCACAAGTGTATTATATAGCTACTGTATAATACATTCAATATCAAAAACAAATTCGAAGATTCTTAACTTTTATTATGCTTTACTTAAAATAAAACTGTATTTTTTAAAAAAGCAAAATAATTGTAACACTGTAGTACAATAAGAGAATCATGAAACAAATTTCGGTTATGAATTCCTATATTGAAAATAGGAAACCAGCATTGTAATCAAGGGACAAACAATACATAATACAGCAAATGGAGCATATTGGGCTGCAGTAATTCCCATTACGGGTTTTATTAAAAATGAATTTATATTCCAAGGCATTAGAGGTGCCACAATAACTCCCGTGTCAAATATGGTTCTTGCCAAGACAGCATTGTCCAATTTCAGCTCCTTGTATTTTTCCTGCAATATGGTGCCGGGTAATATAATTCCCGATGTTTGATCACATGTTGCCACTGTCATCAATATACTTATCAGTCCTGTTCTGCCTATTAAACTCATTTTATTGTTTATTCCGTAAACCAGCTTATCCATTAAAGGCACAAGCACATTGCCCTTTTCAAAAAGTTTAATCAATAAATATGCTCCGGCAACTATGAATATTGCCTCTATCATTGATATCATACCTCCGCTGAGCAAGAGTCTGTTTAATTCTTCGGAAGGTGTGTTGCCTCGATAACCGAATATAAGCGCCTTAATAATTGATAATAACGATTCCTGCTGAAATATAATACTAAGTATTGCACCTACCCCAATACCGATAGAAAATGTTTTTAATGAATCAAGTCCCGAAATGGATAAAATTAGAATTACTGCAGGTAAAATAAATAATGCCGGCGATGTATTAAATCCTTCTTGAATTGCTTGTTTATACATTATAAGATTTTCTGTTTTAGCAATATAACTTGAACCTATAATAAAATATATTACTGATGTTGCTGCTATAGCCGGTATCAATGTTATAATCATACTCTTGAACAGTTCTTTATAGTTTCTGTTGACGGTAGTCATTCCGAGATTTACCAAACCCGACAAAGGAGATATTTTATCTGCTATAAAAGCTCCCGAAACCAAGACGCCAACCATCAAATTATGAGGTATTCCTATACTTAATCCGATTCCGCTTAAGGATATTCCAACGGTGCTTATAGTTCCGATTGCCGTGCCCAAAAAATATGAAACAACACTCGTAATTAGAAATACCGCCAAAAGAAAGTTTACTCCCTCCATATATGTAAAACCATAGTACATAATTGTAGGCACAACACCTGATGCAAGCCAAATTGAAGTAGTTGCGCCTATAAACAATATTACAATCAATAAACGTTTAACATCCTTTAATGCAGACACAGATGTTTCGTAAATTTCCCGCATATGGTAACCGCTTTTATAAAGAACTGTAGAAGTAAGAACAATCCCCGCCAAAAAACCAAAATATAGGGGGATTGATAAAATAATTGAGCCGATAATAAAAATTAGACATATAGACATTATAGCACTTGGTTTTAAAACTAAATTTCTATCCAATTTATTACCTCATCAAAATCATATAGTATATTATAGGTATAAATATAGACGGCAGCATATTACCTACCCTCATTCTGTTTGATATTAGAAAATTCAGACCGATTCCCATAATTATTACACCGCCTATAGCAGTCATCTCGCTTACTACCACAGGGTTTAACAAAGATTGCATAATGCTTGCAAGCATTGTTATCGTACCTTGATACACAAGAACGCTTATGCCGGAAAAAACTACACCCACACCCATTGTCGCCGCAAAAGTAACCGCTGTAATGCCGTCAAGCACTGCTTTTGAAAATAAAATTTCATGGTTTCCCGTCAATCCGCTTTGAATTGAGCCCACAATAGCCATGGAGCCCACACAGTAAACCAGGGTGCATGCAACAAATCCAAGCGCTACATTGCTTTCCTTGTTTTTCATTTTACTTTCGATAAATGCTCCGATTTTATCCAGTTTTTTTTCAATATCAATGCCTTCACCTATTATTGTTCCTATTACCATCGATATGATTAAAAGTGTAAAATTTTCACCGGATAGCATCAAATTTATGCCTATGCCAATAACTGCCAGACCGATAGCCTTTAAAAGTGCTTCGGATATTTTTTCAGGTATTATGTTTTTAAATAAAAGTCCTATTATTCCGCCTACTATTATTGCAAGTGCATTTGCGATTGTGCCTATCATATGCCCTACCTTAACTTCTCAATAATTTTTTTTATTTCCAGCGAAGCCTTATACGCTTCATTTTTAGAAGCAATTCCTTCTAATGCTGCCTCATTTACGGCTTCTTTTAAAGAATATTCATTTTTGAATAATTTGTCAAATAAAATTGCATGGAGGCTTACCTGTATGTCTGTATCACCCTTTTCTTTATAATCATTGTTATATCCTACAATAACGTATTCGCCTTTTTCCACATCACCATGATTGTTTAACTGCTCAAGTACATCATCCACACTTCCATAAAAAGTTTTTTCATGAATCTTTGTCAATTCCTTGCAAACACAAAGAGTTGAATTCGGCATATGAATTTTTATATTTTCAATCAAACTTATTATCCTCTTTGGAGATTCATAAAAAACAAATGTTTTAACGGGATTGTTAAGCACTCTTTTTAAAGCAGTATCCAGTTCGCTTTTTTTACGGGGCAAAAATCCGTAAAATGCAAATTCGTATGTTTCAATTCCAGATATGGAAAGGGCTGTTGTAAGAGCAGATGCACCGGTTAAACCTATTACTTCAATACCCTTTTCCCTGACTTCCCTCACTAATTCATATCCGGGGTCTGAAATACACGGTGTTCCTGCATCTGTTACCAAGGCTGCATTGATATCCTCATTCAAAAGCTTATGTATTATTTCTTCGCTTCTTTGCTTTTCATTAAATTTATGATATGAAATCATTTTTGTTTTAATATTGAAATAATTTAACAGCTTTTGAGTATGCCTGGTATCTTCAGCTAATATTAAATCACAAGAATTCAGTGTTTCAACTGCCCTGTTTGTCATATCGCCTAAATTCCCGATAGGCGTAGGTACCACATATAATTTACTCATCTTTTCACCTTTATTTCTTAGTTAAAAAATTATATCACAAAAAACTATAAATATATAGTTAAAAATGCAATATAACAATATTCATAATTATCGCTTGGGTGTAATTTTCTTTACTAACGCATTTTAACACATAAAAAAATAAATCGACTATAAGGTCGATTTTATATTGATTATGCCGCAGAAGGGACTTGAACCCCCACGGTGTTGCCACCAACGGATTTTGAGTCCGTCACGTCTGCCATTCCATCACTGCGGCAAAATGCTACTTTAAGATAGTAGCATAAACAAAAGTAAAATGCAAGTATTTTTTGCAATTCATATTTCGCTGTATTCTATTTCTGCGATTTCAGGCTCGCAGCCCATTTCTACCCTTGATATTCTGTCGAACTTCCTTTCAATTTTGTTGGAAGTTATGTTAATCTTATCCACATCATCTGAAACACGTTTAATATTTCTAGATAAAGACTCCCATCTGTCCTTGTAGAGCTTAAATTCTTTTCCTAATTTATTAAGCTCTTCGTGTATTATTCCTGCATACTTTTCTCTCTCAATATTTCTTAAAACAACCTGAACCGTTGACAAAACTGACATTAATGTCGTTGGTGAAGTTATCCAAACTTTCTTTTCGCCTGCATAATCCAACAAGTCCTGATGATATGCGTTTATTTCCGCAAATATTGCTTCTGCCGGAATAAACATTATTGCCTGGTCTGAAGTTTGTCCCGGAATTATGTATTTTGAAGATATATCATTAATATGCATCTTTACATTTAATTTAAAGTCTCTTGAATATTGTTTTCTTTCAGCTTCAGAAATATTGACATCAATCATGCGCTGGTAATTTTCAAGAGGAAATTTCGAGTCTATGCAAAGCATTCCTACTGGCTCCGGTATGTATAAAACAGCATCGGCAATCATTGAATTTTCTAATTTTTTTTGGATTTCATATATTTTATCGTTCTTTTCCCCAAAGACAACCGACAAAATATGATTAAGCTGAACTTCTCCAAAAGTGCCTCTGCTTTTTTTATCGGTTAAAACATCCTGCAAGGAAACTATATTTGTGGAAAGGCTGTCTATTTTCTTTTGTGCTTCATCTATTCTTGACAATCTTTCAAGTATGTTGACAAATGTTTTGTTGGTTTTCTCAAACCCTTCGTTCAATCTTTCTTCAACTCTTAAGTTTATCCTGTCAAGATTTTGGCTTACTCTTTCATTCAAAGATATAAAATTTTCATTTAGAGTTTTAGATGTATCAGCGCTGAATTTTGCGAATGATTCTGTCAGCTTATTGGAGTTTCTATCTATTCTTTCAACTGTTTCCAGCTTGTTTGTCAACAATTCCCTCAGCTGCTTCTGCTCAGACTCAGCGATTTTTCGATTTACTGAATCAATTAAATCCAAATTATTATCCTTTAAATAAATTTTAAGCTCTGATATTATGCGCTCGTTTGTATTGTTTTTTATTTGTTTTATAAGTAAAAAAATATTGATTATCAATGATAAAGAAAGCAATGATATAATAACTGAATCGTACATGGACACCTCCCCTTTACTTATTAATAATACTACAAAATCGAACATTTGTCCACTTAAATTACTCTCGTATGCTTACAATCTTATAGATTACTTCATAAAAACTCTAAAGGATTTTTTGGAGGTATATTAAATTTTTGGAAGAGTGATAATATAAGTGCATCCTTTATTTAAATCAGTTTTTAATTCCATGTCTCCGCCATGTGACTTAATTATTTTATATGCTATTGACAGCCCTAAGCCCGTTCCTCCCGTCTGAGAATTACGAGAGTCATCAATCCTGACAAAGGGTTTGAAAATATTTTTTGCAAGATGTGACGGAATTCCTATACCATCATCACTGAAATAAATTAGTACATTTGTTTTATCATCATATAAACTTACTGATAAACTGGTTCCCGACTGATTGTATCTTATTGCATTTTCAGCTAAATTGAATAGTACACGGTTCATCTGGCTGACGTCCAGCATCACATATACCGCCTTTTCAGGTATATCAAAGCTGTATTCAAAGCCGGCTTGTTCTATCATAGGCAGTATATCGCCGCATGCTTGCCTTAAATATTCACATATGTCGGTTTTATGAAATTTCATGGAGAATTCAGAGCTTTCCAACTTAGAGAATTCAAACAAATCATTTAACAAAACACCTGCTCTTTTACTGTTTTTAAAGATAATTTGAAGATGATTAATAAGCTCTTTATCTAGTGACTCTGCTTTTTTAAGACATAGCTCCGTATATCCGACAACAATAGCCAGAGGATTTTTTAAATCATGAGAAATATCCATAATTATTTTCTTGCGTTCAGCTTCCGATTGTTCTCTCAGCTTTATTTCGGTCTCGATTTTTTCAGCCATTTCATTAAAAGTATCCTGCAATTCTGCAAATTCATTTTTTAAATTCATGGAAACTCTTGCAGAATAATCACCTTCTCTTAATGCTTTAGTCCCTTCCTTTAACATTTTTAAGGGTTTAATTATGTGTATCGATGTAATTTTTGAGAAAATAAAGGCAAGCAACCCAAGCAGAAGCAAATATAAAATAAACACGGAAATGAATACGAAGGATACATTTTTTAAATCCTCCGAGGCAGCTTCCTTATTGTAAACAAAGGAAATATCTAAACGCATTGATGTCGGGAATGTTACAATAAGCCAAAACTTTGCCTGCGGATTATATAGAATATCATAATGATACTTAAATCCTTTCTCTTTGCTTTTTACAAGAAAATCAGTAAATTCACTCACAGAAAACTGCTTCTTTCCAAGAGTATCTAATCCTTTTGAATACACCACTTCATAGTTTTCATTTATTACCTGTACTCCACCGCCATGCTCAACTACTGATTCTGCATCAATATCGGCATAATTGTCTTTCATGATGAGTTCTGAAGGGTATCTGTTTTTTACAAGTGTTTTTGAAATCACATCATCTGCAAACGACAACAATAAATAGGCAAATAAAGCTGCTAATAATGACATAAGAAAAAATGTAAGATAATTTAACAGGAATTGATGGGAAATTTTATTTTTCATTATATCCACCTGTTTTATGAAGCTTATATCCTAAGCCTCGTATAGTCTTTATATATTCGGGATTTTGAGAATCAGCTTCTATTTTATTGCGCAGATGACTGATATGAACCATGATTGTATTATCATCATAGTAATAGTCATCATCCCAAACTGCATTGTAGAGCTGTTTTTTTGTAAATACTCTCTCGGGGTTTTCCATTAAATGTAAGAGTAGTTTGTATTCCTTTGCATTGAGTTCTATTTGCTCATTATTTTTGTAAGCACAGCAACTTTCTTTATCTATCGTTAAATCACCATATTGAAGCAAGGTTTTATTTTCTTGTTTGGGCAGCATGTATTCATTATTTCTCCTAAGTTGAGCCCTGACTCGTGCAATGAGCTCACTCATGGAGAAAGGCTTGGCAATGTAATCATCAGCTCCTAATTCAAGTCCTAATACCTTGTCCAAATCATCTGTTCTTGCAGTAAGAAATATAACAGGAATGGTGCTGTTTTCTCTTATTTTTCTAAGCAGGTTAAATCCATCAAGCCGAGGCATCATAATATCTAATATGGCTAAGTCGACAGGTGTTTCCTTCAGTTTTTTTAACGCCTCAATACCGTCGCATGCGGTAATTACGGAATAGCCCTCATCCTCCAAGGTTATCTTTATAAGGTTTCTAATATCTATTTCATCCTCTGCCACTAATATATTCACTTTTATCCCCTCTTTAAGAATTTTTTATATTTTCAATATAGCACAATATTAATATCTGATAAATACTTTCTTGTTAATTTAAGGCAAATTTAAGGTAAATAACATTTATATTTCAGGCTGCCAAAATAAAATAAATTCAAAAATAAAGGAGGATATTATGAAAAAAGCAATAAGTTTAGTATTAGTTATAATAATTTTTTTCTCAGCTGCACAACCGTGCGTTTTGGCAGCCGATATAGAAACATACAATCAGTTGGATAAGATGGTTCAAAGGATAGTGGATGAAGGAAAATCCAAAGGTGCCGTACTGTCTGTTGTAAAGGATGGAAATATCGAATTGTGCAAAGGGTATGGCTTGGCTGATGATAACCTCGGCATTGCTTCTGATGGAGAAAAAATTGCATTTCGAATCGGCTCAGTATCAAAAACCTTTGTTGCGGTTGCAGCTCAAATTCTTGTTGAAAAAGAATTGCTCAACATGGATAGCGATATATCAATTTATCTGGATTTAGATTTAAAACTTACTTATCCTGTTTCTATGAGACAGCTTCTCACACATACCGCAGGATTTGAAGATATGGTTACAGGTATGGCTTTTTATAATGTAAGCGATACTGAACCTCTTGAAATAAGTGTACGTAAGTACCTGCCAAGACAAATATATAAGCCGGGTGAGGTTATATCTTATTCGAATTACGGTATAGCACTTGCCGCATATGTAATTGAATGTATTACAGAGCAGGATTTTGCCTTATTTTGTGAGGAGAAGATTTTTGAGCCTTTAAATATGAATAGGACAACATTTAGATTTATGCATGATAAAGCCTATGTTTCAAAAGCATATTCGCCGAATGGCAATGAAACTATTGAGCCTTACATGAACTTATATCCGGAGGGCTCGGCTGTGTCAACGGCAGAGGATATGGCAAAATATATGATTTGGTTGATGGACGGTGATGATAATCGTGTATTATCACCTGATTCCAAAGCAGAGCTGTTTAAAAAACAATTTACAATGTCAGAGGAATTTGAAGGTATAGGACTAATCTGGAACAGGAAAGAACAAGACAATAAAGTTTATTATGATAAAAAAGGAGAAACCTTAAATTTTTATACAAGGATAGCCCTTTATTC
>DMWH01000150.1:0-3424 GCA_003483345.1 Clostridiales bacterium
TCAGCAGCCCGTTCTGTTTGAATAAGCACATTGCCCACCTGGGGACCATTGCCATGGACAACCACTAATTCGTAACCATTGCACACAATTTCAATAATCGCTGCACTAGCTTCTGACGCATTGTTCTCTTGCTCGTCGATTGTTCCTATTTGATGCTCCGGGTGAAGTGCGTTTCCACCAAAGGCGACTACGGCGATTTTATTATCCATATCTTCTCTCCCTTATCTAGTAATATAAATAATCCAAGGGCACTCCTTCTTAATCTGAGATTTGAACAGGTCCTAATCGCAGTATGCCAATCTCTATTTAACTATTTATAGAGAGAAATGTGGTATGCCCAGAAAAATATTTATTCTTCTATATTATAAATTCCTTCCTGGGCATTAAAGATTTTCATATTAAATCAAAAATATTTTTTTACCCTCAGGACATTTACGTCTTTAACAGATTTTTTCGTTGTTCTTGGATTAATTAAAAAGCCTTGAGGCACAATTTAAATTTGCGCTCAAGGCCTTTTCCGATAATAACCAACATTTTCTTTTTACTCCTCATTTTCAAGCTTTCCCACCCCTAGTTGTCGTCCATAAAACACTCCGTCAGAAGCTTTGCTTATTCTTTTACTGACCATTTAGACTATTTTTACTGCCGTCTTTTCCTGTTCCACCATGATTTCACCTCCAGATTTATTAATTTACATAAACAATTGCATTGAACCTCATCTGCTGAAACACTTGCCAGGATTAAGTGAGAATTTGTAGCAAATCTTCGGTAAAAATTTGATTTCCCGGCGTACAATCGTTTTCAACTATGGAATGCAAAAATATTAGCTTATTACCATCCTGCTGAAAAATTAGATAAGTAGAGTTTGGATAGCCTGGCATGACCCAATTATCTTCAGTAATATACATGCCTCCAGCTAGCACAATACTCTCCGGTGACTCGGATAAAAATTCATAATTCATTTGATAAATGGTCAGCTGCATCCCATTTAAATCATCATATGTATAGGAGTAAGTTAAGTTTTCAATCCGCCAGTTAACATAATTATAGTCGGGGTAATCTGTTCTATTGATTTCAAATAACTGTTCGACTTGTGTCTTTGCTGCATCCAATACAACTTCAGGTACATCAATGCCCTCCATAACGAATCCGATTTTATCGGAGGAATGATTTACTTGTGCATTTGTAGCATTATTCGTTGTTTTTATGGGGTTCTTATTATCCTCAGCGCCTGTGCACCCAGCACATAAAACCATAATTATCATTGTCATAATTGTACCCAGAATTATTTTTTTCAGATTCTGCACGATTATTTCAATCCTTTCTTTTTTTGTAATTAGGTCAAAAATTTACTTTTACGCTCTTCCCCAATATGTACACAAGCATTGTTTCATGATATTTTCAACTCCACGGGCTTGCTTTATCAATGACCTCAGTGCTGAAGCCTAACATTCGCGAAGGATGACTATATCTATTTACGAGTTTTTCTTCAACTGCACAAAATAAATCATTCACATCCACGAAGAACAATTGAAATCTCTTCTCGGATTTCTTCTTCAGGTAGAAACCTGTTTTTGACGACAATACTTTCTATCAATGTTTCCAATAAATGTACTAATGTTCGTACAATCACGATATCATTGTCTGCGTTCTTCAGATATGGTTTTAATATCTGATAATGCCGTGGAAGTATAGTCTTTTCCCATTCATCCATGATTTCCATCAGTTCTTTATCGCCATCAAAGGACAGATAAACCTTGATTCCAAGCCGGTAAACTTTTTTATCATAGTTGCTCAGGAAGTTCAAATCATACACAAATTTTGAATAAAAATCTATGATGTTATTTGTCTTCAAGAGCGCCGTCTGCCTTTTTAGAAGGTCAAAATATTCCCTTTTTATGATTTCATCAAACAACTCCTTTTTATTATTGTAATAGTAATAAATCATTGGCAGGGAGCAATTCACGTCTTTTGCTATGTTGCGGATCGTTGTTCCATGGTAACCATTACTGTTGAAATGCTCTACTGCTACTTCTTTAATTCTTTCCTTCATGTCCTTTTCTGGCATACCAAACACCTTTCTACCTAACGTTCGTTAGAATTATATCATCTGGTATTTAAAAATGAAAGGTTTTCAGAAATCTTTTTATAAAAATAACGTGGCCTTTGACTCCCAAAACCATTAATTTCGGTAATATTGATTGCATCAATGGTAGCTCCTACTCCAATTGTTCTAATAGCAAATTGATCATTTGATATTTTGTTTTTCACTAAATCAATTAAAAGATTATGGTTAAAGTTAATCATACGATACTCCTATATTAAATTAAATCGCAGTTTTCAATAATCAATTATGCCTCTTCCACAAGATTACCACAAAAACCCATACATTTTTTAATATCTAAAAAAGACCCCGAAGGGTCTTTCATTGCAAGAGTTAACTATAGTCTATTGTATGCTCTTTAACATCCTCAAAACCGTTGCAGCTGCTTCCCCGCGGGACATAGTATCCCCGGGTGCCAAAAGTTTATTGCTCCTTCCTTGAAAAATGCCAAGTTTTACAAGTAATGCCGCATTTGATTTAAGCTCTTGGTCAATTCCCTCCAAATCAGAAAAATCTTTTATCAATGAAACTTCTTCTTCTGCGGTCAGGTTAGCATCGAAACCTGTTAAAGCTATAACATCTGCTAAGATGGAAATAGCCTGCGCTCTGGTAATAGGCTGTTCGGATTTAAAAGAAACAGTTTTTTCTCCTGATGCAGAAAGATCTTCCGGGGTTATGCCGGTGGCTCTTTGGAGAAGTATCAAAAAGTCAAGCCCCATCATATTTTTATCAGGCTGATACAGATTATTCCCTGTTCCCTTCAGTATGTTGGCAGATGCCAGTTGATTTATGGAATCTTTTGCCCAATGATCGGTTATATCTTTAAACCGTTCAGAATTAGTAATTTTAAAAGTATCTCCCGATTTGCCGACGGCCAAAATATGGGCACCTTTTTCCACATAGGTCTCAAGACTGTCTGACATCAGACTGTCGTATGCCAAATTTAGTTCAGGAGAGAAGACCACAATTCTTCCCCCTTCGGGAATAGAGAAGCTCACAAGGTCGCCAGACCCTATCTTACCTGCCTTGTTTTGACCGTTAGAATCAATTTGTAAAATATCACCTTCTGCAATAATTGGCAATTTTGAGGCATCAGAGTAGTAATGGCCATAATTATAGAGTAATGTCTTTCCTTCGATATTTTGCAGAAGGATTTCATATTGATCCCTTATATAATTGAAGGACATCCGGGTACCTGTCGGGCTTTTAAGAGCTAACGGAGTATATGTTGCTCCATCATTGACAAATATGTATCCCGGTATTTCAGGAATTGTTTCCGTCCGAAACATTTTCGTGAAAAAATCATATTGATTCAGATTT
>DMWH01000150.1:3435-4993 GCA_003483345.1 Clostridiales bacterium
TTACAAATCCTGCATTTGAGCTGTCAGGATGAATCATCATTACCTTTCCTTCCGTATGCTCTGCAAAGGAAAAGTTTACGCCATCCGGCCTATAGAACCTGCCATTTTCTTTATAGGTTAAAACACCTGCGGGCTTAAAACCCTTACCATCATAGGTTGCGAGAGTCATTCCGGTTTTATCGGAAGAAATATCCACCTTCATGATGCCATTATCTGAGGTATAAAATCCCTCATAGCCCTTAAAATTATCCGGGATTTTGGCATCCTGGGGAAAAAGTATATCAGATGATGGTTTTTTCACGATTCCCTTTTCTTCAAGTAGTGTCTGCAATATGGCATCTGCGACAGCTGTGGGATTTGCAGACCCCGCAAAAATAACCGCAACATTTATATGCTCTTTGGGCAATACATAAAGCTGGGAATAGTATTGAAGTGTACCGCCATTTTTTGCTAGTACGTCAATACCCTGATTCTTGAATTTGTGGACTTGCACATAGTCCCAGCCCAATCCTGCATTGAATAACGGTTCTCCCGCCGGTACTGTTTCGGGGCCATATTGAGCCTTGGTATATTCTTCAATCATGGCCGGATTCAAAATAGCTTCTGATTGAAGAATTTCTCCGTATTGGCAAAGATCAATTGCTGTGGAGGATATTCCTCCGCTTCCAAGGATGTTTACATATTCAACGGGTAACGGCGCTATACTATCTTTTTCATATACTCTTGCAATATTTTGGTTGCCCTCTTTATAATATGCACTTGTGTTATCAAGGCCCATCTGGTTGAAAATCTTCTTCTCAAGGAAATCCGGGAAGCTCATGCCTGAAACATGTTCGATAACAGCCTCGGCAATTGTGAACCCATCGTTGCAATAAATGCTTATTTTCCCCGGGTCGTTCACCAAATTATTGATTTTTAATCGTTCCAGGGTTTCCTCAACATAGTTTCTATTTTTTACTGCTGTAAAACCATCTTTAACATTTGTTCCCGGAAAGCCTGAGGTATGATTAAGCAGCATACGGATGGTGATGTCCTGGTACCTGGTATCATTCATTGTAAAATCAGGAATATAATCTGCGACCGGCTTATCCAGTGAAAGCTTACCTTCCTGCTCCAGTACGAGGATGGAAGCAGCTGTAAAGACCTTGCTGACAGAGCCTACGTTAAACTGTGTATCTGTTTCTACTGGAAGGTTCTTAGCGCGGTCCCTTAATCCAAAACCTTCTGCATAAACTGTCTTGCCATCTACCATAATGGCTACCGTTGCACTTGAAGGTAGGCCGGTTGACAATTCCTTTGCCACCGCCTCCCGTGCCGCTTCGATTGATGCTTCATAGCCCTGAGCCATATCGGTTGTAGCTGCGTAAACAGAAGGATTTGTCACCCCCGGCAACTGAATACCGATTAAAAATAATACCAGAACTATCAATTTAGCTAAAAATATGGGTAACTTTTTCATTTTGACCCTCCCCGTTTATAATTTTTAAAAATTCCTTACAGTCATCCTTAAATTGTGAATATACAATACCTATGCATTAATCAAACCCGAATTGAGAAG
>DMWH01000090.1 GCA_003483345.1 Clostridiales bacterium
ACAGCAAAAAAGTTTTTTAGGAGGTTCTTATGATATTCGAAGCATTGGAAGTCGGTATTTATTGTGCAAACTGTTATATAGTTGGAAGTGAAGAAACTAAGGAAGCAGCCATAATAGACCCCGGTGCTGACTTTAATAGAATTGAAGGGAAACTGCATGAATTGGGATTAACCCCTAAAATAATAATTTTGACTCATCATCATGGTGATCATATTGGAGCGGTGAAAGAATTTACCGATAAATACGGATTGAAAGTTTATATTCATAAGGAAGATGCGGAAGCACTCAATAACAGCAGCATGAATTTCACTAAATCAATGTTCGGGAAGAATATTTTAATAAAGGCAGATGTTGAGTTAGAGGATGGGGACGTAATAAACTTAGGTGAATTAAAATTTGAAATAATTCATACTCCCGGACATACAAAGGGAGGTATCTGCATCAAGGTTGGAAATATAATGATGACGGGAGACACTTTATTCAACTCTTCCATTGGAAGAACCGACCTTCCCGGAGGCTCCTATGAAGAAATTATAAGCTCAATTAAAAAGAAAATATTTAAATTCGATGATGATACGGTAATTTATCCGGGTCACATGTCACCTTCAACAATAAAAAAAGAAAAGAATTTTAATCCGTTTGTAAAATAAGATGCTATCAGGTAGAAAAAATGTTTAAGTTTTATTTTTTTGGTCATGATTACGAATATGAAGCTAGAAATGCGCTCAGAGTATTCGATTTAAACATAGATTATGAAATAATGCATGGCTCCTTTGACGGAAGGAGCTTATCTGTTTTATCATATCTTGAAGAAGGCGAAATTATAAGTGCAAAGGCACAGCTTTACAATGACTGTGAATTGTTGTATGAATCATGTATCAGTGAAAATGACATCGTTTTGGAGAAATACAGCTTAAAAAAGCTAAAAAAAACATTGGTAATTAAAACAATACACAATGCTTTGAAATCATATTACAAGGTCTATCCCGATTATGGAATATTAACCGGAGTCAGAGTAGTTAAAATTTTAATCACAGCAAAAAAATACTCTAAAAGCAACGAAGAAATAAATAAGATACTGAGAGATACCTATGAAGTGAAAGAGGAAAAAATAAAGCTTCTTTGGGATATATTAAATATAGAAGAAAAATATATTGATGAAAATATAAATAAAAAAAATTACAACTTATACATAGGTATTCCTTTTTGCCCTTCTAAATGCAGCTATTGCTCCTTTACCTCATATGTAAATTGTACTGATAAAAAAATATTTACCTACTTGGATACTTTGATATATGAAATTGAAAAAACAATTGAACTTGCAAAAAAGAAAGAATTAAACTTACATACGATTTATATAGGCGGCGGGACTCCTTCAGTATTAAATGAAGAGCAGATAGAAACAATTTTTAATGCGATAAAAAAATATTACGATTTGTCTCAAGTAAAGGAAATTACTTTTGAAGCAGGTAGACCGGATACCATAAATAGTGAAAAACTTATTTGTCTTAAAAATAATTTTGTAAACAGAATATCCATAAATCCCCAAACGATGAATGATAATACATTATTATCAATCGGAAGAAAACACTTGGGCTTTGAAGTTGTTGAAAAGTACTTATTAGCTAGAGAAATCGGATTTCAAACAATAAATATGGATATTATTTTGGGACTGCCGGGAGAAGATGAATCAGATGTAAAAAATACAATTGAAATAATTGCGGGGTTAAATCCGGAAAATATTACAGTCCACTCATTGGCATATAAAAAACACTCTGAGCTTACCAGAGAAAGTGCAAAACTTTTTAAGGATTATGAACTTATAAAAAAAATGCACCATGTTATAAAGGAGGTTTGCGAAGTTAAAGGTTACAAACCATATTACATGTATAGACAAAAGAACATCAAGGGCAACTCCGAAAACATCGGCTATACAAAGAAAGACAGGGAGTGTATTTACAACATTGTAATGATAGAAGAATTAGAAACAATACTTGGGTGCGGTCTTGGTGCTTCAAGCAAAATAATGACAGGTGAAAACAAGCATGAAACTGTACGCAATTTTAAAAGCCTGGAAGAATATTCAAAGAGAATTGATGAAATAATAAATAAAAAGCAAACTCTATTAGGAGGATAAATGAAAAAAATAAAACTTTTTTATATAGAAGGCTGTCCTCATTGCAGGAAAGCATTTAGAATACTTGATGAATTGAAAGCTAAAAATCCCGAATACTCAAAAATTGATGTGGAATACATAGATGAAAACAAGGATGTAGTATCAGCAAATTTATATGATTATTACTATGTTCCAACATTTTTTGTGGACGATGTGAAGATGCATGAAGGGGTACCGACGGAAGAAAAAATTGAAAGAGTATTGAAAGAGGCAATAAAATAAATCAAAAAATCAGGACAGCTCGTCCTGATTTTTTTTCAATAAAATTATTTTTCACAGTGCTTTGCATCTGCTTCTGTTTCAAAATGAATAATAAGTGCTATTGCCGCTCTCAGTAATACTAAGGCTGCAAGTGTTATCAATTGTTCTTTTGAATGTGCTATTAAAGATTTAAGAATTTCCGCGCCCAGCATATATGCCAAAGCCATTTCCAACGCCCTTGAAAATTCTATTTTAGCTTGTTTATTAGTAAATTCGAATTTGCTCATTAGATATTTTATTAATGTTGTTACTGCACTGTAAGCAACAATTATTATGCTTACAATTTCTAAGGTGTAAGCGACATAATGAACTGCGGTTTCCATGAAGTGTTCCAATTAAAAACCTCCAAATTTATATTATATTTAACGTATGCTATTATATTGCATTTTATTAATAATGTCAAAGCCCTTTTAGAGTGATTTTGGAAATATGCATCCTATTATAAAAAAGAATAATAAATAATTTATAGCCAGTCATATTAAGCCTGTTTATTTATATAAATAAATAAAGGGGTGAGATATATGGTATTAAGAATAAACAAAAAGGTATTTATTATTATAGTGATAGTAGTATTATTGTTTGCATGTTTATTGATTTACAATACTTTTAAGAATTTTTCGGTGACAGTTTCAACAAATATATCGAATTGGGGGCTAAAATTCAATGAAAACGGAACAGCACCAATGGGTAATGCAGGAAAAGATTTTTTAAAGAAATATAATGCCTATTATGTAGGGGAGCCGGATAAAAAGTATATTTATCTCACATTTGATGCCGGGTTTGAAAACGGAAATACTCCCAATATACTTGATACATTAAAAAAACATGATGTGAAGGCTGCATTTTTCTTAGTGGGACACTATTTGGAAAAAGAGCCCGGACTTGTCAAAAGGATGGTTAGAGAGGGTCATATAGTAGGTAATCATACCTACCATCATCCCGATATGTCATTGATTTCTGACAAGGAATCATTTAGGAGGGAGTTAACATCCTTAGAAGAATTATACAAGGAAATAACCGGTGAAGAGATGCCAAAGTATTACAGACCTCCTCAAGGCAAATTCAGTGAAGAAAATTTAAGAATGGCTGATGAATTGGGATATAAAACGATTTTTTGGAGCCTTGCGTATGTTGACTGGTATAAGGATGACCAGCCTACCAAGGAGCAGGCATTCAGCAAATTAATTCCCCGAATACATCCCGGAGCAGTAGTCTTATTGCACTCTACCTCCGATACAAACGAAATGATATTGGATGAGCTGTTAACAAAGTGGAAAGATTTAGGATATACATTTAAAACATTGGATGANNTGACAAGGGGACGGGGGTACTGTCATCAAAATTTAATTTTATTGTTGACAAACAAGATGGGGTGTGGTAATTTAGTTGTAAATAATTGCAGGGGAAGAGTAGTCATAAAGCAATGATTTAAGCAAGACAGGGACGATGGGAGCCTGTTATCAACTTTTGATGAAGACACCTCAAAAATGCAAATTCTAATGAGTGGGACTTATTAGTCCAAATAGGGTGGCAACGCGGGTTATACTCGTCCCTAAGCAGGGGACGGGTTTTTATTATTATAGGTATTGGGACACACCTCTTTCAATAAAGATTGCCTTTGCCGGTCAGAGGAATGTCCCTACTTAAACAATGGAGGATACTATGGAAACGATGGGAACACTTAGAAGAACAAATATGTGCGGAGAGTTGAATAAGGAACACATTGGCAAGGAAGTCGTGCTGATGGGATGGGTACAAAAAAGAAGGAGCTTAGGCGGACTTATTTTTGCCGACTTAAGGGATATTACCGGATTAATTCAAATTGTTTTTGATGCTGATGTAAATAAGGAAGCTTTTGAAAAAGCAGATAGTTTAAGAAGTGAATATGTAATAGCAATTAAAGGAAAAGTATTTGAAAGACAGTCTAAAAACCTTGAAATGGCTACGGGAGAGATAGAAGTTTACGCACAGGAGCTAAGAATATTAGATACTGCTGAAACTCCTCCCATTTATATAAAGGATAATGATGATGTTTCCGAGCAGATGAGGTTAAAATACAGATATCTTGATTTGAGAAAGCCTTCAATGCAAAAAAATCTATTGATGAGAAGTAAGACATCAAAGGTTATAAGGGACTTTTTATATGAAAACGGGTTCAATGAAATCGAAACACCATTTTTAGCAAAACCTACACCTGAAGGAGCAAGGGACTATCTGGTACCAAGCAGAATTTCACCCGGTAATTTCTATGCATTGCCTCAATCGCCGCAAATTTATAAGCAGCTTTTGATGGTTTCGGGAATGAACAGATATTTCCAGATTGTAAGATGCTTCAGAGACGAAGACTTAAGAGCAAACCGTCAACCTGAATTCACACAGGTAGACATTGAAATGTCCTTTGTGGATGCAGAAGATGTAATGGCGATAAATGAGAGGCTTATTCAAAGAATATTCAAGGAAGTAAAAAATATCGATATTAAGCTTCCATTAAGACGTATGTCTTATAATGAAGCTATGGATAAATACGGCTGCGACAAACCTGATTTACGTTTTGGATATGAGCTGAAAAATATTACTTATGTGTTTAAAAATTCTGAATTTAATGCATTCAAATCAGTCTATGAAAACAGCGGCTTGATTAAATGCATAAAAATTGACGGAGCATCGGATGATTATTCAAAGAAAGGCATTTCTAAGTTAGAGAAATTTGTAAAATCACACGGTGCAAAAGGATTAGCCTGGTTTAAATATGAAAACGGCCTATTTGATTCTCCGATTGCAAAATTTTTAAGTGAAGGCGAAATAAATGAACTAATTTCTTTGTTGGAGCTAAAGGAAAAAGATATAGTTTTTATAGTTGCCGATAATGAATCTGCCGTAAATACTGCCCTCAGCGCCTTGAGAATCGAAATAGCCGAGGAAAGAAATTTAATTGACAATAATGTTTATGAATTAGTGTGGATTACTGATTTTCCACTGTTTGAATACAGCGAAGAAGAAGAAAGATACGTGGCAAAACACCATCCATTTACATCACCTGTAGATGAGGATATAGATAAATTAGAATCAGCTCCGGAAGAAGTGAGGGCAAAAGCATATGACATCGTAATAAACGGTGACGAGATTGGCGGCGGAAGCATACGTATAACAAACAGGGATTTGCAGAACAGAATGTTTAAAGCATTAGGATTTACTGAAGAAGAAGCACAAAAAAAATTCGGTTATCTGCTTGAAGCATTTAAATACGGCGTGCCTCCTCACGGCGGAATTGCATATGGATTGGACCGCTTTATGATGCTTTTGACAGGCGCAAACAGTATAAAAGATGTAATTGCATTTCCAAAAACACAAAGTGCTTCCTGCCTGATGACAGAATCTCCCAGCCAGGTATCTGAGAAGCAGCTTGATGAACTGAAAATTGAAATTAATGAGTAAGTTTTATAGGAAGGAAGATCAAATGGACAATATAGGAAAGATTGAAAAAATTGACGGTAACATGGCTGTTATTTCTGTTAAAAGGGTATCATCCTGCGGGGACAGCTGCAAAAGCTGCTCTTCCGCATGCAAAGTAAACAGCGTTATTATAGAAACCGATATTTCGGATGTAAAAGATGAAATAAATGTCGGAGATTATGTGGAAATTCGAGCGGAAAATGAAGTGATGCTTAAGCATATAGCAGTTCTTTACGGACTTCCTTTATTATTGATGTTAGTAACTGTTTTTATTTTTCAAATGATATTAAAGGGTCCCAATAAGGATATAATCTCTGCAGTAGCTTCATTGTTTTCGTTAATAATTTCTTTTTACCTCTTAAAGGCTTACGATAAGAGTGAAATGAAAAAGAATGTATTAAAATTTACTGTTGGTAAAAAACTTTAATGCATACGATCAGGATGACAAAGGTCATCTGGGCGCAGTGATGAATCCCGTGAGGCGTCATTCTGAACGCATTGAAGAATCATAAGGATTGATACAATGAATATATTTGAAATGCAATACCAAAATTCCATAAAAAAAGAAGGTCCTCTCGCAGAGCGGATGAGACCTTTAAATTTAAGTGAATTTGTCGGGCAAGAGCATATTGTGGGCGAAGGCAAAATTTTAAACAGAGCAATTGAAGCTGACAAGCTTACCTCTGCGATTTTTTACGGACCTCCGGGAACCGGCAAGACAACCTTGGCTAAAATTATTGCAAATACCACAAACAATAATTTTACGACTCTTAACGCCGTTACAAGCGGTATTAAGGATATAAAGGAAAAAATAAGCTATGCAGTTGATGAGCTTTCAATTTATAATAAGAGAACAATTCTTTTCATAGATGAAATTCATCGTTTCAATAAAGCTCAGCAAGATGCCTTGCTTCCCTACGTTGAAAATGGTACAATAATATTGATTGGAGCAACCACTGAAAATCCGTATTTTGAAGTAAATTCCGCTTTGATTTCACGCTCTTTGGTATTTGAATTCAAAAGAATTGACATAGAGGATATCAAGAATGTGGTTAGAAAATCATTGGTGGACAAAAGAGGATATGGAAACAGAAAAGTGGAAATCGATGAAGACGCCTTAGCTCATATTGCAGAATACGCAAACGGAGACATAAGAAGCGCTCTTAACGCATTAGAGCTTGGTGTGGAAACAACCGAAGAAATTGACGGAATAATTAAAATAAATATTGATATTGCATCTGAATGTATTCAAAGAAAGAAAATTGATTACGACAAAGATGGAGACAACCATTATGATACAATATCCGCATTTATTAAAAGCATGAGGGGCTCTGACCCGGATGCGGCAGTTTATTGGCTTGCAAAAATGATAAAGGCCGGAGAAGACCCGAAGTTCATTGCAAGAAGGATAATTATCTGCGCTTCGGAAGACGTTGGAAATGCAGACCCCAGAGCTTTGGAAGTTGCTGTGAATGCATTTAAGGCAGTTGAAATAGTAGGCTTTCCCGAAGGACGGATAATTCTTGCCCAGGCCGCAATATATATTGCATGTAGTCCAAAGAGCAATGCCTCAATAATTGCAATCGACAAAGCAATGAATGCAGTTGAAAATGAATCTCATGAAGTACCTGCTCATTTAAAAGATAAACACTACAAAGGTGCTGAAAAGCTAAACAGGGGAATAGAATATAAATATCCCCATGATTATGATAAATTTTATGTAAAACAACAATATATGCCTGAAACAATAAATACTAAATTTTATGAGCCTAAGGAATCAGGCTACGAAAGCAGAATTAAGAAATTCTTGGAATATTTGAGGCAGTAAGGAGGAGCAGCATGTACAAAATTTTTGGAAAAATTACCGACCCGAATATAGAAAATATTATAAGCTCTAAGCTCAATTTTGACAATTTGAATGTTGATCAAGTATACGATATATATGTTGATTTTTACAACACGGATTTGGAAGAAGGCATGCTAAATGCTGATATTTCTTATGAAATTAAGAAGGAGCATTATTTGTTTATAAAAAAAATCAGAGCTTTATTCGAAAACAATCAAATTCGAGTAAATGAGTTTTATTTGATGGGTACCATATCCGACTTGCCGGAAAATGAAATAAATATTTCGATTATGAAATCACAGGGTGATAAAAAGAAAAATGTAGTGTGGCCTTGCAAAGAAATATTTTTATATGAAAATCAGAAAAACAAGTTGGACGCATTACTTATCAGCAATCAAATTTCTGAAGAAGACTATGAATCAAATTTAGAATTTTTGAAAGATGAACTAAATATATATGAAAATGATGAGGAACATAAATATATAAATTAGAGGAAGGGGGACAAAGAAATGTCCCCTTTTTGTAACCTTCTTTGCTAATATTAATAAAATAGAGGCGAGGAGGTATCCTATGGAAGTCTATATTATTACCTTTTTGCACGGGAATTATGCTGTTGCCGCATTCAACAGGCTGCAAGGATTTGGAGTTAAGAATATACATTTGATTCAAACCCCTTTCAGCATAAAGAATGAGTGCGATTTATGCATAAAGACAAACGATAGAAAAACATTGGATATTATTTTAAATGAATGCAGGGGTAAATATCCCGTAAGCAATGTTTATACTCAAATAAACAAAAATGGTTCCTTTGTATATAAATTATTACCATAAAATTTATAAGCAAAAAATAATAAAAATATCCGCTGATATTTTTATTATTTTTATTTTTTTTAATGTTGACAAAATTACTAGGGTATTCTATAATGAATTATACCCGACTAAAACAGTAGGGATTCCATGAAAGGAGAGTAAAAATGATTTTATCCACAAAGGGCA
>DMWH01000202.1:0-4524 GCA_003483345.1 Clostridiales bacterium
ACGAGCACCTCGGATAATAAGCGGCTTTTTATCCTTTTTCGCTTTCCATTTATATAAATCATTCATTGCATTTCTGTACATATGTATCACCTCTTAAGAAGAAGTATATAGCATTAATACATTTTTTACAACGAAAATATGTTAATTAAATACACTTTTAGCAACGAAAAATGTATAATCTGTCGTATCAATGTTCCCGCTTATCATGCCGAGTACCCGCCTGTCATTCCGAGCGTAACCGAGGAATCCCGACTTCAAAAGTTGACAAAAAAGGAACGTTTCTGGTGTCACTTAATCAACGGCAGTTTATCAACATGAACAATATGATATAACTTAATGGCATTAACATCTATGGCGGTATTCATCAAAAAGCATAACCCCCTATTAAAATAATACCAAATTAAATTTAGGCATTATAACCAATATCAAAGTATCTAACAATTCCCTTTGTGCAGCCTCTTCACTTTTATATTATACAGCACCACTTACTTTCATCACAGGCATGGTCAAGTTTCTGAGAAACTATAAATTAGTAAAAGTATACAATAATCTATCATCACTGATTTTCTTAAAACCATTCTTTTCATAAAACCCAGCGATCAATTTCTCTGTATTCATTTGGTTTGCTTTATTTCTTTTCCTCATCTTCGCAGTTTCTAACTTTTCTTCTCCATTTTGATCAGCGACATAGTAAGCAAAGATATGCGGCGTTAAATTTAAAAACCTTTTAATAATATAAGGCAGCTCCTGTAACAGTCTTGTTCCAATTCCTTGCTGCCGTAATGATTCCCCTACCACAAACTCATGAATATAAAAGACATCTTGTGCAGGCTCCCATTCATCCTCACTAAGCGGACCACCTACCTCAGATAACATCGATACAACATTAGCTAAATCAACGGACTCATCATCGCAAACAGTCAAAATATCATAGCCATCTAAAAACATTTGGTGACAATCTATAAAGTACCCCCATAAAGAACCTATTCTTGTGCAATTAGTGTAGTCGCCACTATCCATGGCTTCATACACAGCACATTCATCATCAGCCGCCACGCCGAAAAATTCCAGGCTGACGGGTATTAAATATGGTTTTGGATACTCATTGTCCATCAAGTCTCCCGGTTTGGAATCTGCAAAAAACGTAATGACATCTTGGCGATGATGCCTCACTAGAAAATCTGAAAACGCAAATTTTTCTTTACTATTTGTAATAAAATTTGTTGATAAAGTTGGTTTTAAACACACACGTTTTTCAGGCACATATTTGATACCACTATTAATGTCTTCTACATCAATTCCTGGAATGCCTATTAAGCAGGTTTCCAAACTTTCTCTCTCTTTGGTAGTCAACTCTATTTTCCCCTCTTTTTCATTTCCAGGCCAATACGTTACACAATGAAAAAGCTTTTTATCCATCTCATCTTGATAAATATAAATACTATTACAATCCCTCAAATAGGGAAATCTATTAATTGCTTCAATCGGTAATAAATTCCAAAAATATGTAACATTTTCAAATCCTCTTTTAGGCTTGTCAGCTAAAGCAGGTATTACCCAATCTCTTCCTTTTTTCTTTGCCGTTCGTAATTTGCCGCGGCGAATCCATTGTCTGACAGTTGTATCAGTAACGCCATATTGTTTCGCATATTGTTCCACACTCAAATAATCACATTTTACCTCTACAATAGTATGCTCCAGTTGCATTTCCATGCTTGATATCTCATTGTCATTATCAAATTCAATATTATTGCACTTATATAAAGAAAGAGTAATGCTATCATTTTTAATGTCGTAATCATAATAAAACCAATTTTTATTCAAAGGCTGTATGTCTCTATTAACAAGCTCATTACGAAATTGCTCGCATAAAGCCAATAATACTTTACGTCTGCCCTCGCTATAGCCTTCCTCATTATTTTTTTCTTGATGATGAGCAACAAAATCATCAAAAGAAGCAATTATTTCAGCCTTGTTAAATAAAAAAATTGAGTTGAATATTAATAACTTATCACGCTTATTCATAATACCACCTCATCTCTGAACTCTAAACGACAATTACTTTAATGTAATTGTATTGATGTAATACGATTTTGTCAATTGTTATATGTTATCTTTTATTTGGCATCTTTGCGAAAAAAGCAGTCCGGAAATCCTAGTTCCTCCAGACGGGGGAGCTGTCACGCAGTAACTCAAGGATAGAATGAGTGACAATTCATGATCGTGCCTATGTATTCCATTCCTCATCTAAAAGAAGACGACAAAAAAAGAGTTCAAAGAATTAATCTTCTCTGAACTCTTTACCTATTGGTCAAACCCTAGTTCATGTTCGGGAAATTTTTATTATATTCACGTTCAAACATCTCAGCAGGAAATGTGCGGACTTTTCGAAACCATAATCCTTCATAAAATTCAAATTCCGGCATAGTTACAGGTTGGTGAGCAGCACTTGCAATACCACTCTGAAGACTTGCTAAAGAATTGGATGCCTGCACTTCGCCTGGTTCCAATTTCCCTTCATCTAAGTCACATGGATTTTTTTGTTCATTATAAACTAATATGAAATCAAACTTTTCTCTAGCATAATCAACTTTTTCATCCAAAGTATCCAACAAGCACAAACAGCTGGCTGTCATTTTGTGCCTAACCTCATCTTTTACCTTAGAATCCAATTTGCCATTTTTAAATTCTATAAGAATACGCCTAGCATCATCCTTTTCCAACAATGCATCACAAGATTTAGGCTTTTGAGATCTCTTTGCTCTAACAGAATTTATATATTTTTGCATAAAACCATCGAAATTTATTGCTGGCTCAGTAATCGTTGTCATATATTGAACAGGAGTACAACTGTCATCTTTGGATGTATTCTTTAAAGTGCTTGTAGATTCCCTTAATAAACGTTGTAATTCTGTCTTCGTCATATTTCACGTTCCCCTAGCCTGATTCTGTCCAATATAGCAAATGGTTCAGCTAACATTTTGTATATTTCGTCAGTACAAGTAGTTGCATCGACAATTTCTACTTTATCTTTTTCCAACTTAGTCATGTAATAATGGCAGCGGTCAGCTAAAAGATGTTTAGCTGAATAAACCTCTATAGCCCTTAAGAAATATGGGCTGTGTGTAGTAAGCAAAACATGCAAGTTAAGTTCTTTTTGCAATAGAACAATAATTTCAGCGAACTGTAGTTGCCATTCAGGATGCAAATGAACTTCAGGTTCATCAAGAATAAGCACTCCCTTTTCAACCAGTACCCCATTTTGCAAGAGTTTTTTCAAAATAACAAATGTTTTGAGTCCGGATGCTAGATTAGAGAAGCGGAAAGACTTCCTAAATCCCTTTTCTTGGAATTCTTCTTGTGATTCACCTTTTACAAAGTCACCGTTCAAAATAGTATTAATATTTTCTAATATCGTCGACATCTTCTTTTTCAAAATAGTTTCATCAACAACATTATCGTTAACTTTGCCCTTAAGGCACCTTAATAAAAATTTTGAATGCTCATCCCCAATTATGCTAGAGAAAAAGCTGTTCTCATCAAGGCGGTTTATTATAAAAGGATCATCTATGTACAAAGCCTGAGCATAAATTCGTGCATCCAAATCCATTTCTGTTATTTCGTCATTTTCAATTTCAAGATCAATTTCTTTTTCTCTTAATTTAAGGTTTAGCCTAGATACTTTTCGAGGATAATTTACATGGTTAATCTGACCTTTAAATTCAGAATTCAAGTATTTAGATATAATAGTATGGAGAATATCTTCACGAGAAACATTTAGCACTTCATACAACCTGTTACTAAAATCTTTTATTTCAGTATCGTCAAGATTACTTTCGCTTGCATACTTTTTTATTGCATCTGTTGAAAGCTTTCCAAGGACATCTGCATCAACTTTCTCAGATTTTTTCAACAATCCATGAACCAAATCACTATATTTATTGGTTTTTAACCCACCAAGAATTGTCTGCTGTCGTATGTCATACGACAGCGGCAGTGCTCTTAGTATAGTCCAAACAGAATCCTCCCGCTCAGAATATATCTTATCCTCCAAAGCATAAAGAGAATTGAAAACACAATATAAAGCCTTACCAATAGTACTCTTGCCAGTATTATTTTCTCCTGCAATTACGGTGATACCATCAATATTTATATCAGCTTTTGCGATTTTTGCAAAATTTTCAATTTGTAACCGCATAATATCACCCCTTCAAAAAACATATCCGTTAATCCATATTATAGCACAAACAAGACAACAGTAAGCAAAAACAAGGGCGATGCTATTATTTTAGAGCTCTATATCGTCATTTTTAGTACAACATCCAGTCGAGCACTCACCTGTCATTCCGATCGTAGTCGACGCATGAGCCGCCTAGCAGTTTACTGCGTGTGGCGCAGCGGTTCGCACTGCAGCGAAGCGGAAGAAGAACGCCCTTAGTGTTGTCATCCCGAACGTATGTGAGGTATCTTAGGCTCCTCTAGACGGGGGAGCCGTCACGCAGTGACTGAAGGAGGGAACACGTG
>DMWH01000202.1:4612-4739 GCA_003483345.1 Clostridiales bacterium
CGCCCTTTAATATAAATTTATTTTTAAATTCGGATAAAGATAGCCTTTCCAAAAAGCGTTCCATGATATAGTTTCGTATGGTTATCTGAGAAATCGTGCTATTACCTTTGGCAGTTTTTTTGACAAA
>DMWH01000050.1 GCA_003483345.1 Clostridiales bacterium
AAGAATATTTCTTATTTTCTTTCCGGGATAGTCAGGGTCGGTCAATATAATTATTCCCTTGTTTTTCGATGCCTTTTTAATAACATTAATAATTTTATCATTTATACCTAATCCGTTGGTTGAAATTACCTGTGCATCGACAGCCCTCTTGACTGCCGAAACATCCGCCTTGCCTTCAACCACAATAATTTCCTTAATCAATATTCGCTCCATGTGTAATAGTTTCTGAATTGCTCATATTTAACAAAGACTTGATTTTTGTAACCATCAAATCAACTGCCACCAAATTATTGCCCCCTTCAGTTACAATAATATCAGCATATTTTTTGCTTGGCTCTATAAACTGTTCATGAGCAGGCCTTACCGTATTTAAATACTGGTTAATAACGGAATCAAGACTTCTGCTTCTTTCATTCATGTCTCTGATAATTCTTCTTAGAATTCTAATATCTGCATCTGTATCGACATAAATTTTAATATCGAGAAGTTCTCTTATTCTTTCTTCATAAAATACCAAAAGTCCCTCCACAATTATTATTTCCTTTGGCTCAACAATAATTGTTTCCTTTTTCCTGTTATGTATGCTGTAATCATAAATAGGTTTTTGAATTGAATTTCCTTTTTTCAATTCCTTAATATGCTCAACAAACAAATCCGTATCAAATGCAAATGGATGGTCGTAATTTGTTTGGCATCTTTCTTCATATGTCATCGAACTTTGGTCTTTATAATAAGAATCATGCTCCATAATTGCTACGCTTTTTTCAGGAACTTCTGAGCAAATTCGATTTACAATTGTTGTTTTACCGGAACCGGTTCCACCCGATACCCCTATAAAAATTGGTTTCTTCATAATTTCCTCTCAAATGTTTATTATAATAATAATATACAACATTTTTTCCTATTTTACCATATACAAATAAATCATAACAAAAAAATAATGTTCAATCATTAAATAATATGCTAAGTGTCATTCTGAGAGCTTTAGCTCGAAGAATCTCATCTTTATAAAACCTGAGATCCTTCGCATACGCTCAGGATGACAATCAAAGAGCATATTTGTTTATCGTGGCTTGGTAAAAACATGATATTTCTGAATCTCTTTTTATACGTGAAAAAATTGCTGTCTCCAGCAATTTTTTCTTCGGGGACATTTCTCGTCGTCCCCATGACTTTTAACTTAATGATATTAGTCTAATATATAGACTTTCACCTGTCTCCTGCCAAAATCCATTGCATCTTGGTTGTTTTCCATAAACAAGTCTATTCTGTACCCTTTTATCGCTGAGCCTGTATCAAGGGCTGTTGCGAAACCATAGTCAGGACTGCCATCAGTAGAAGCGATATACAGCTTCGTACCTAAAGGTATTACATCAGGGTCTACCGCAACCGTACCCGGCTGAGCTTTTGTGCCGGATGCTGTTATTCCGTATTCAGGGTCGTCCGGATATTTCCCACAGCTTTCATATGATAAATCATAAGCTGTAGCTACCATATCCATTGCATTATTAAATCTGAAACCACCTCGAGAGGTTGTTGATTCTTTATATTGATCGTTTTTATATTCTAAAGATGTCTCTTGTTCTAAACTGTCTCTCTCAATATGATACTTTAATTCTTTTAATGTAAGTTTTGCTTCCATATTCCTTGCAGTTATTTCATCAATGTCTTTAATTTCATCATATGCTTCTGATTCTTCAGCCTCTTCCGACTTTTCAAAAATCTCTGCAAAAGCATAGGTTTCAAACTTACCTTCACTGATACCATAAGTTATAATAAAGCTCATTGCCAATGTTAAAATCAAAATAGGGTATATTATTTTAATTTTCATATTACCACCAACCTTATATTTGAATTGACTAAGACGTCTATTAAGGTATAAATTTCTTCCGGAAATTTATGTTTTGCATAAGTATGAGCTTATGCATTATTGGCAGTCCCTTTTTAAAAAACCCATTATTTTTGGCATAAGGAGAATTATACTTCAAAAAAAAAGCCCGGTCAAGACTTTTTTCGAAAAATCCTCCTTCTAATGCCTATATTGTTGCAATTGCCTACTTTTTATCCAGTCCTTTATTTTAACTTTTCTGTTATATTAAGGCATAATTTTTAGAACATTTTCCAAAAATGGCATACAAAAACAGCCTGTAAAAGGCTGTTTTTCACTGCAATATTTTTCATATACTCGTATATTTATACTCCGAAATTTCATTGTACAATTCTTTCATAATCTTTTCAAAAATTACTCCTTCTGAGCTTGGTGCTTCAGCCTCGGAACTTATACGAACCGAAAGCGAAACAAATCTTGCTGCTTCTTCCATTGCTTCAGGAAGGCTCTTCCCTTTCATATAATAACCCAAGAATAAGGAGGTAAATAAATCCCCCGTACCCGGATATCTTTTATCTATATAACTGAAAGGTGCCAGCCAATACTTGTCCTGCTCGCTGTCGTAACAAACATTGATATGTTCCTCCTCAGCTGTTATAATTCCGGTTATTAATGATATTTTAGGTCCCAGACTGCATAAATCCTTTAAGTATTCCTTTGTTTGAGGAAGAGTAATTTTGTCGCTGTAATATTTTCTTCCAAGCAATATACATGCTTCTGTCAAATTCGGTGTTATAATATCAGCTTTTTTTACCAATTGTGACATTTTTGTAATCATTTCACTGTTATATGTGGCATAAGTGCAACCGCAGTCACCCATTACAGGGTCTATCACAATCAATGCCTTATTATTTTTATTCTTAACCTTTTCAATAATATCGACAATAATGTTTATTTGTTTTTCAGAGCCTATAAACCCGCTGTAAACACAATCAAACCAAAAATCATTCTTTTCCCAGTATGAAAAATACTCTTCCATATGGTCTGTGAAATCAAAAAAATAAAATTCCTTGTATTCGGAGTGATTGCTTAATAANNGAGCATCTCCCTACTCCCGACATATCTTGAACAGCCATAATTTTAGGAATTTCTTTCATAATTTATCCTTTCATTATAGGGATTTTACCTGATACGGGGACATTCCTTCAGTCCCCATACATATTTTAACTTATTCTTGTACTTTCAAAAGGTACAGATTTGTTAAATTTTAAGAGTACAGTTTTCATATCATACGCATTGAATGCATCAAATTTACTAAAAAAAATGATTTCTATATAAATAGAAATCATTTTTTACAGGGTAAAGATTTATTAAATAACTCTTTACAAGGGGGGCTAATTTATTTCATAATATATATTCGAGCTTGTACAATGTTTTTTTGGTGTTATTCTCAAAAAATATTTTACCAGTTTTTTACACCATATTCTACAAAATTCTCTACATATAGTGTAGCAAATCCATTGCACATTTGCAAGAAAAATTATTTGAAAATTAGAAATTTCTGTAAAGTTTTACTAGTCTGCCTATTGATTCTTCAAAATAACATCATGAGCTCCGCCTTCGGTAAGACTTGTTGCAGAAACCACAGTAAGCCTTGTGTTTTGCTGAAGTTCTTTTATTGTTTTTGTACCAACGTTGCACATGGTTGATTTTATTTTGTGAAGTGTTGTTTTAAGACCGTCATCAAGCTTGCCTGCATAAGGAACATATGAATCAACGCCTTCTTCAAAATGAAGTCCCGCATTTCCGCCTAAATCATATCTTGCCCAGTTTCTTGCCCTGTTGGAGCCTTCTCCCCAATATTCCTTAACATATCCGCTCCCGTATTTTATTTTATTTGTAGGGCTTTCATCAAATCCTGCAAAATACCTTCCAAGCATTACGAAATCAGCTCCCATTGCCAAAGCAAGGGTTATATGATAATCCAGAACAATTCCTCCGTCAGAGCATATTGGAACATATTCTCCGGTTTTTTCAAAATATTCATCACGGGCAGCAGCAACATCCATTACAGCCGAAGCCTGGCCTCTTCCTATTCCCTTCTGCTCACGCGTTATGCATATCGAGCCTCCACCTATACCTACCTTAACAAAGTCAGCACCTGCATCGGCCAAATATTTAAAACCGTCCCTCTCAACTACATTGCCGGCACCTACCTTAACCTTGCCGTCATATCTTTGCTTTATCCAATTGATTGTTTCATGCTGCCATTCGCTAAAACCTTCCGATGAGTCTATACAAAGAATATCCGCTCCTGCTTCAACAAGGGCAGGAACCCTCTCCTTGTAATCTCTTGAATTAATACCTGCTCCCACAACATATCTTTTCTTAGCATCCAACAAGGAATTAGGGTTTTCCTTGTCTTCGGAATAATCCTTTCTAAATACCATGTATACCAAATTAAAATCTTTGTCTACGATGGGAAGAGAATTCAACTTGTGCTCCCAAATTATATCATTGGCTTCCGAAAGAGTAATACCTTCTCTTCCTACGATTAGATCTTCTCTGCTTGTCATAAAGTCCTTAACCTTTTTATCCAGGGAATCGCGAGATGTCCTGTAATCCCTGCCGGTTACAATTCCAAGAAGCTTTCCCGTTGGAGAGCCGTCTTCTGTTATGGCCATTGTCGAATGACCGGTTATAGCTTTCAAATTTAAAACATCCGCTAATGTATGCTCCGGTGTTAAGTTGGAATCGCTTATCACGAATCCGGCTTTATACTTCTTAACTTTCCTTACCATTTCTGCTTCACTTTCTATCGGCTGTGAGCAATATATAAAAGATATACCTCCGTTTTTCGCCAAAGCTACTGCCATATTGTTATCGGAAACAGATTGCATGATAGCTGAAGAAAAAGGTATATTAAGCTTTATTTCAGGAGCTTCGCCTCTTTTAAACCGAGTTAACGGTGTACTTAAATCAACATTCTCAACAATACAGTCTTTTGTGGTCAAATTAGGTAAAAGTAAATATTCTCCAAAAGTTCTTGAAGGCTCGTTTATAATAAATGCCATCTTAATCTCCTTTTCTTATTGTTAATCGTTTTTTAATAATTGCTATCATACCATATTACT
>DMWH01000272.1 GCA_003483345.1 Clostridiales bacterium
AGATGAAGACAGAATTTTTTATAAATAACAGAGCAAAATTTGCAGAAAAAATGGATGATTATTCTACAGCAGTATTTTTTTCCGGAAAGGCACCGAGAGAAAGTGCTGACCAGCAATATTCATTTTCTGTAGACAGAAATTTCTTTTATTTAACCGGAATAGACAGGGAGGATATGGTTTTAATAATCAGCAAAATTGCAGGCAAGGCAGATGAAACATTGTACATACCGCCTGTAGATGAGCATTTCGAGAAATGGTACGGTATCCTCATGAGAAAAGAAGAAGCAATCAATGTCTCAGGTATAAAAAAAGTTGAAGACAGAAATGATTTTCTTAAACAGTTTGCCGCTAAATTATCATCTGCAGACAGGCCTGATAATGTGTATATTTTTTCATATATCACAGATGTAGAAGAGCCTTATGACTGTTACAGAAATTTTGCTCATTGGATGAGAAATCAGTATCCTGCCGTAAATATAAAGAATTCGCTGGATATAATGATTGATTTAAGAAGTTCTAAGTCAGAAGAAGAAGTTGAAGAAATAAAAACTGCCATAAGTTATACGAAAGATGCCTTAGAATTTGTAATGAAGAATTTAAAGCCCGGAAAGTTTGAATATCAAGTCAGAGCAGATTTTGAATATCAGCTTATGCTTAGAAATTCAAGACCAAGCTTTCATATAATCGGTGCTTCATCAGGTAATGCGGTAATATTACACTATGTTGATTTGCAGCGTAAAATGGAAGACGGCGATATGATACTTTTGGACCTTGGTGCCTTGTCAAACAATTATGCCTCCGATATTACAAGGACATATCCCGTAAACGGCAAGTTTACACAAAGGCAAAAGGATATTTATAATGTTGTTTTGGGAGCACAGGATGTTACAATCGATGCAATGCATGTGGGAGTCTCAGAAACAGATGTAAACAATAAAGTTAAAGCTTACTTTGCAAAGGAATTAAAAACGCTTAAATTAATAAAGGATGATTCTGAGGTTGACAAATACTATTATCATGGAGTAGGCCATCCATTGGGATTGGACGTTCATGATTTAAGAAGAAGAGACAAAACGATGCAGGAAAACAATGTGTACACCGTTGAGCCTGGCCTTTATATAAAAGAAGAAGGAATAGGTATTAGAATTGAAGATGATGTTTGGGTAACAAAAAACGGCATTATTAATTTATCGAAGGATATTATTAAGACAGTAAATGATATAGAAAATTTCATGAATAGCAGATAGACTTAATTAACTTAAATGAGGTGTATCAGTGACTAAAAACAAAAGAATAGTCGGGTTTATTTTTGGAATCTTAGCAGGGATTACAATAAATCTTCTTCCATTAAGAGGCATTTCTCCCCAAGGGAAAATGTCTCTTGGATTAACTTTGATGACTGTTTTATTTTGGACTTTCCAAACAGTTCAATCAGGATATGCTTCAGGTCTTTACTTAGTACTTTTGATAATTTTTAAGGTGGCTGAGCCATCAGTTGTTTTTTCTCCCTTTTTAAGCAGTACAATTTATTTGGTAATCGGAGCATATCTGATAGCTTCAGCAGTAAAGTTATCAGGCTTGGGAGAAAGAATTGCATATGCATTTATTATTAAATTTGTGCACTCCTATAAAAGTATAATATATTCCATATTTATGCTTACATTTATATTAAGTATTATAATTCCTCATCCTTGGCCGAGGGCATTTATAATTATGTCGGTAATGGATGTGGTTATTAAAAGTGCAAATATAGCAAGTGGGGACAAGTCTAAAATCGGATTTGCTGTTTTTGCAGCAGCAGTTCCAATATCAATGATATTTTTAACAGGGGACAGTGTTATAAATCCATTGACAGTTCAAGCATCAGGAGAATCCATAAGCTATATTCAGTGGTTTATTTTTATGGGACCTCCCAATATTATTGCAAGTATACTTACATGTGCTTTAATTCTCATTTTGTTTAAACCTACATCAGAAGTAAAAATAAACAAAGCTGAAATAAAAAATAAATTAATAACATTAGGAGCATTATCCAAGATAGAAAAACGTACCGTTGTCTGGCTTATTATAGCTGTAGTTTTATGGATGACTGATTTTATTCATGGTATTGAAATCGGATGGATTACTTTTTTAATTGCCATGCTAATGAGCTTTCCTGTTATTGGTGCAGTGCTGTCTCCAAAGCAGTGGCAGGAAGTTCCCATTAATGTATTATTATTCTTAGGAGCTGCCATGGCAATCAGCAAGGTAGGGTCAGTTACGGGAATGAATCAATGGATTGCGGAAACAGTTCTTCCTTCATATGTACCATCTAACCCCTATTTGTTGGCTATAATTATTGCATCAATATCAATAATACTTCATATGATATTGGGAAGCGTGGTTGCTGTATTAGGCATTGCAGTGCCTGCTTTGTTAATATTTACTTTGCCTATTGGAATAAATCCCGTTGTAACAACCTTATTGGTCTGTACCTCCATAAGCACACATTATATTCTTCCTTTCCATCACTTGAATCTTCTTGTTGGATTAGGTGATGAAAATGGTTATTATGGACAGGAAGAGGTAATTCGTCTTGGAATTCCTTTGACTTTAGTTGTATTTATAGTTGTAATATTTGAAGTGTTTTATTGGAAGCTTATCGGGTTGTTATAATCATTCTGAACTGTAGTTGAGAATTTCATTCTATTGTTTTTAATCATTTTTTAATTTA
>DMWH01000200.1:0-3336 GCA_003483345.1 Clostridiales bacterium
TAATTATTTTACAGCGTCTTTTAAACCCTTTCCTGCTTTAAACTTTGGAACCTTCATTGCAGGGATCTTTAGAGCTTCACCAGTTTTAGGATTTCTTCCTGTTCTAGCAGCTCTTTTAGAAACCTTGAATGTTCCAAAACCAGTGATAGTTACTTGTCCTCCTTTTGATAGAGTTAATGTAACCTCATCAACAATTGCATTTAAAGCATCTACTGCGATTCTCTTTGAAACAGCAGTCTTTTTTACAATTGCTTCTGCTAAAGCGTCTTTTGAAATAGCTTTTGCCATAGTTTTGTTTATAAAATTAATTATTATACGACCTTTGTATGCTTATTATCTAGCATATTCAATTATTCTTGTCTCCCTTATTACATTCACCTTAATCTCTCCTGGGAATCTTAATTCGTCCTGTATTTTTGAAGCAATGTTTTTAGCTAATTTTTGCGCCTCGTAATCATTTACTTTTTCAGCTTTAACAAATATTCTAACCTCTCTTCCTCCCTGTATTGCATAAGCTCTATCAATTCCCTCAAAGGCAAGTGCAATATCTTCTAAATCACCTAATCTCTTTAAATAATTTTCAAGAGTATCTTTTCTTGCTCCTGGCCTTGCTCCTGAAACCTGGTCAGCTATTTGAATAATTTTAGCCTCTATGCTCTCGTATGGATATTCTTCATGATGAGACTTTACTGCTGAAATTATTTCGGGCTTTATATTAAATTTTTCTAATATCTTTGCACCAATATCGGTGTGAGATCCTTCAACTTGATAATCCAATGCCTTACCAATATCATGAAGTAGCCCTGCTTTTTTACATAAGCTACTGTCTAAATTTAATTCTGATGCTATTTGAGAGGCTAAAAGCGAAACCTCTACTGAATGCCATAAAACGTTTTGTCCATAACTTGTTCTAAATTGTAATCTTCCAAGCACTCTTACTAATTTGTCAGGAAGATCTAATACTCCAGCCTCATATGTTGCAGCCTCTCCAGCATCCTTAATTTTTTTTGCAAGAAGTTGTTGTGCTTTTTCACACTCTGCCTCAATTCTTGCTGGCTGCACTCTTCCGTCTTTAATTAAAGCTTCTAATGTAATTTTTGCAATTTCTCTTCTGATAGGATTAAAACAAGAAATCATAACTGATCCAGGAGTTTCGTCAACGATAAGCTCTACACCAGTAACCTTTTCAAATGCTCTTATATTCCTACCTTCTTTTCCTATAATCCTTCCTTTAATCTCGTCATTTGCAATAATAACAGTACTTGTTGTTATTTCTGTTGCTTGAGGAATAGCATATCCTTGCATAGCTGTAGCTAATATTTCTTTAGCTTTAATTTCATATTGATCTACTCCTCTCAATTCTAATTTTCTAATTCGTTCAGCCAAGTCTGCAGCATATTCTTTCTCGGTTTTTTCAAATAACTTTTCTAAAGCTTCTTCTTTTTTTAGTCCTGCTATTTTTTCAAGTTCTTTTAATGTACTTTCTTTAACTTTTTCTATATCTTCCTTAATTTCCCTAACTCTGTCTACCTTTCTTTTTAAGTCTTGCTCATCCTTTACTATTTTCTTTTCTTTTTCCTCAAGCACCTCTTCTTTCTTAAATACTCTTTCTTCTGCTTTAATGACTAATTTCTGCCTTTCTTCTAGATCGGCTTTCGTACTGGTTTCTATTTTCTCTGCTTTTTCCCTCGCTTTAATTATAATATCTTCCGCATTCTTTTTTGTTTGTATCAATCTTTTCTGGAGCTCAGCTTCTATGGATCCTGCACGCTTTCTGGCTATAGACTGTCTGATATAGTATCCTAAGGTTCCACCGAAAATAAAGGAGAGAGAACTAACTATCACTAAGGTTAATCCTTCCATATTTTTTGTTGAAAGTCTGGTAACTGAATTCAAGAATTTACCAAAAATTCAAGATTATTTTTAATTGTATTTTTAGTTTATCAAAAAACCCTTGAAAATACAAGGGTTTTACGAATAAACATTATTTTTTGACACAATCTCTTCCGTTATAATAATATCCTATGGTGCAAATAACTTCATTATATTTATTAAGATAGGCATTACTTGGGACGTTTATTTTTTCACAATAACTGCCATTACTTTTATAGCCCCAATTGCATTCCCAATATTTACCGTTTGCTAGAAAATGTGCATTTGGAGGAAGGTATATTTTTTGACACCTACCATCTTTTTCTTCGTAGCCATAGCTACATTTCCAATCGGTACCATCGTCATTAGTTATGTACGCATTTTCTGGAATAAATACCTTAAGACAATAATTCCCCATATTTTTATATCCGTAATCACATTGCCATGAAGTTCCATTTTCTATTAGATGAGCATTTGCCGGTACATTTACCTTTTGACAACCAGACTCGGTCTTAAAGTAACCATAATTACACTCAAAATCGTGTCCATCAGCTGTAAAGTGCGCTGTTGAAGGAATAAATAGTTGCTGACATGAATATCCTACTTTTTTGTAACCATATGGACATAATCCCTCACTTAAAAAATATATACTATTTTGAGGTATTAAAACACATGAGTTTCCTGATCTTTGATATCCCGTATTACAAATAAAGTCTGTCCCATTACTATTTAGCTTAGCATTTTGAGGAACTACAACCTTTACGCAAGCATCTCCTTCTTTTTTGTATCCAATTTCACAAATCCAGTCATTGTACTTCTTTCTCAAAATACCATTTTCTGGAACTTTAATCTTTTCACAGTAATTACCCTTATCAACAAACCCAGCATTACAATAATACCCATCGCCCTTAAAATTTATATATGCATTATCAGGGATATATACATATCCTAGAAAATTACCATCTGCATCGTAATTTTTTGCATATTCGGACGCATCTGCACATAATGGCAAAAATACTAAACACAATATTAATATAATTTTTTTAAACATACTCATATTATAAAATAGATTATACAAAAAGTCAAGACAAAGCTATTCATATTTTTACTTTTAATGCAATGTTTGCTATAATTTAGTAAATTATAGGCTATGCGCATTTTAATAATAGAAGACGACAAGAATATACTTCATTTTTTAAAAACAGGCCTTGAAACTGAAGGCTTTGTTGTTGACGTGGCAAAAGACGGTATTAAGGGCGAATCTTTAGCATCAATTAATGAATATAGTCTCATCCTCTTAGACCTTAATTTGCCTAAAAAATCTGGTGACGAAATTTGCAACAAACTTAGGAGTGACAATATATTTACCCCCATAATCATCCTAAGCGTTGAAGAAGATATTGAGAGTAAAGTTAGACTCCTAAATTCTGGTGCTGATGATTACATGCTAAAACCTTTTTCTTT
>DMWH01000200.1:3362-3556 GCA_003483345.1 Clostridiales bacterium
CAATTTAATGATCTAATACTTGATCAAGATAAACAAGTTTTAATTTACAAAAATAGAACAGTTTATTTAACCCGCAAAGAGTTCTGTATACTTGAGCATCTTGTGCGTAATTGTGGCAAAATTATATCTAGAGCTTCAATTATGGAAAACGCTTGGGATTCAGAAGCAGATATATTTTCAAAAGCAATTGAAAC
>DMWH01000200.1:3573-4681 GCA_003483345.1 Clostridiales bacterium
GGTAATAAAGGTCGATAATTAATACTTAAAAATCGAAAAATGAAAAACTTAATCTTCGAAATTCTAACTAACAAGAAGTCTAGAGAAACCACAATGTTGGCTACTTTAATAGCTGTAACAATGATTCCTGGAGAACCTTGGCTATAAATTAAATATGAACACCTTCATTAAAAATATGTTTAATAAAATTAAGCTAAAAATAAATGGGGGTGTTTATTTTTTTTATAAAAAATTTATAAAGCCAAAATCTGTAGATGAAGACCACAAAAGACGTGAATTTATTTTAAACACATTGTTAATGTGTACCCTCTTCCTATATTCGTTATCTTTTTTAACAACAATATATTGTGATATAAAAGCAAATAATACCTGCAATGGACAAGAAAACTTTACCATATTCCCTGTTTTTATTCTTTTTCTTATTTTGTATCTAATATCTCGCTTTAAATCATACCGCTTATCTGCATATTTATTTATAATAATTTTTTTAATTCCTGTTTTATATGCAACCTATATATGGGGAGCTGATTTGTCTGCAGTCCTGCTATTTAGCGTACTTTTAATTATCATGTTAAGTATATTGATAAGCACATACTTTTCCTTTTTTGTAACATCCATTATTTCTATTGCATTCATAGTTCTTACGATCCTTCAAACAAATAATATTATTGCTGTTGATCGCACATGGAAAAACGGCAAAGAAATAGGATTAGAAAACATCTTCATATATATATTAACGTTCCTGATTATAGTTACAATTTCTTGGCTTTCTAATCGAGAAATTGAAAAATCTCTAAAAAGGGCTAGAAAATCAGAGTCTAAACTTAAAGAAGAAAGAGATTTGCTAGAGATAAAAGTTAAAGAAAGAACTAAAGACTTAGAGAGGGTTCAAATGGAAAAAATGAAAGAAGTTTCTAGGTTGGCCGAATTTGGACGATTATCCAGCGGACTTTTTCATGACCTTATAAATCCCCTAACTGCTCTTTCTTTTAATGTTGAGAAAATAAAAAAATCGCAAAACGATTGTCATTTAAGAGAAATAGAAAAAGATCTAGATGAGGCATTTATAGTAACAAAAAAAATGAGACAATTTATTAAATCTATTCAT
>DMWH01000028.1 GCA_003483345.1 Clostridiales bacterium
GCTGTGCAAAGATGGGAATGCATTTTGTAGCATTCGGACCGAAGGTACTTGCTGACCAATTAGATAAAGAAATATTAAAAAAGGTTAATGAAGTTGCTGAATATACCGGAGCAAAAATTGAGATATCAGACAGTATCGACAGTGTTAAAGGAGCCGATGTAATATATACAGACGTTTGGGCCTCCATGGGAGAAGAGGCTCTGATTCCCGATAGAGTAAAATTACTCACACCATACAAAGTAACCATGGACCTTTTAAAAGCAACAGAAAATGAAGATGTAATATTCATGCATTGCCTTCCTGCATTCCATGACTTTGAAACTAAATTGGCAAAAGAGCAAAAGGAATTAGGTTATGATATAAGGGAAGTTACGGATGAGGTTTTCAGGAGCAGACATTCTGTTGTTTTCGATGAAGCAGAAAACAGATTACATACAATTAAAGCGGTTATTGTAGCAACAATCGGATAATAATAAAGCACCTTTTAGAGGTGCTTTATATTTCGATTTCTTTCATATTTTGTAAATTAGAATCAGGTGCATTTTCTTCAATAGAGTTTAAAAGAGCTGTATCGAGCTCCTGTTTCATATTTCTTACAGCATTGGTAAGCATCAGTTTAATTCTGTTTATTTGATTTACTTCGCTCATTCCTGAATCGTAATCTATGGGTACTATGTTAGACCAGGGATAAGCTTCCTTTAGCTTTTTAATCATTCCCTTGCCCGTAATGTGATTCGGCAGACATGCAAATGGCTGAAGACACAAGATGTTGTTAATACCGCTCTCTAATAACTCAATCATTTCTGCCGTTAAAAACCACCCTTCTCCGCATTGATTGGCTAAGGACAATAAATTTTTAGCCTTATTTGCCAATTCCTTAATACCGACAGGAGTTAAAAACCTTTTAGAATTTTTGAATGCATCAATACTCGGTCTTTTATAAAACTCTATAATTTTTACTGCAATATTGTTTATTGCCTTTGTCGCCTTGCTGCCAATCAGCAGTTCATCATATTTTATAACTCCGTTGTAAGCGGTGTAGGAAAAAAAATCCAGAAGATCCGGTACTACAACTTCAGCACCTTCTTCTTCCAATAGTGAAAACACATCATTGTTTGCATTCGGATGAAATTTTACGAGTATTTCGCCTACAATTCCGACTTTTGGCTTTTTTATGCTTTCATCTAATTCTACATTGTCAAAATCCGTAACTATATTTTGTATCAGATTTTTAAATTCTTTAATATTTGCTTTTTCTATAATCATGTGAGCTTTTTTAACCCATTTTTCATACAGGCTGTTTATGGAGCCCTTTATTTTTTCATAAGGCCTTGTGCGATAAGTGGTACGCATCAGAGTATCCCCTATTACTATAGCCATTATAAGTCTGTTAAAAAAGGGAGCAGTCAGCTTAAATCCCGGTTGCTTTTCAAGACCTACCACATTAAATGATATTACCGGAATATCTCCGTAACCTGAGTCCTTCAGTGCTTTTCTTATAAATCCTATATAATTTGTAGCACGGCAGCCTCCTCCTGTCTGAGAAATCATAAGCGAGGTATTGTTTAAATCGTATTTTCCCGATGTCAAAGCATTAATAAGTTGTCCTATTACTATAATTGAAGGATAGCAGGCATCATTGTTTACGACTTTCAGTCCTGCATCCACGGCTTTTTTGTCTACTGCTGGAAGAACAACAGCCCTATAACCGGACATTTTTGCAGCAGTACTAATAAATTGAAAATGAATGGGAGACATTTGAGGTATCAGTATAGTATGATTCTCCTTCATTTCTTTTGTAAAGATAACCCTTTTGAAGTTTGAGGGAGAATACTTATGAACAACTCCGTTTTTTTCTCTTTCCTCCATAGAAGCCAGCAATGAGCGCAAACGAATTCTGACTGCCCCAAGGTTAGTAATTTCATCTATTTTAATTACCGTGTATATCTTATTGTTTTTTTCAAGTATCTCCCTTACCTGGTCGGTTGTTACGGCATCCAAGCCGCATCCGAAAGAATTAAGCTGGATTAATTCCAACATATCAGTATTTGAAACAAATGTTGCCGCTTTGTAAAGTCTTGTATGATAAGACCATTGGTCAATAACACGAAGGGGTCTTTCAACAGTGCCTTTATCACTGATGGAATCCTCTGACAATACAGCTAAACCGTAACTTTCTATCATTTCAGGTATGCCGTGGTTGATTTCCGGATCTATATGGTAGGGTCTTCCTGCAAGAACAATACCTTTTATATTATTCTCGCTTATATATGTTAGTGCTCTTTCCCCCTCATTTCTTACATCCTGCTTGTAAGAGAACAATTCTTCATAAGCTTTCTCTGCAGCTGAACGGATTTCAAACAGAGTTAAACCTTCAGCTTCTCCTAATTCTCTGTAAAGTTTTTCAATGAGTCTCTCCTTATCGTTCAGATTCAAGAATGGCTTGTAAAATACTACATCCTTCATATCAATGTTAGCTTCGATTGATTCCGGATAAGATACTACAATAGGACAGTTATAGTGATTGCCTGCACTTTCATCTTCCTTAATATTATAAGAAATACAAGGGTAGAATATTTTTTTTACCTTTTTATTAATAAGGTCGGTTATGTGTCCATGTGCAATTTTACCGGGATAACAAACTGATTCGGATGGTATTGTTCCCATTCCAAGCTCATAAATTTTCTTGCTTGATATTCCTGAAAGCACAACTCTGTATTTAAGTTCGCTGAAAAATGTAAACCAGAAGGGAAAATCTTCATACATATTAAGAACCCTAGGAATGCCGATGATTCCTCTTCTTGCTTCACTCAAGGGCAGCGGTTTATAATTAAAAACACGCTTGGTTTTATATTTGTACAGGTTTGGCAAAGATTCCTTTTTAGTAATTGAAATATACTTTTCAGCACCTCTTTCACAGCGATTGCCGGATACATAATATCTGCCGTCGGAAAATTTATTGACAGTTAATAAGCAATTGTTTGAGCAAAGACCGCAGCGCTCCATGGATGTATTGAAAGAAAAATTATCAAGGTCGGCTGCTTTAACAAAAATACTTTCTTTTTCTTCGCTATATTTATTTTTGGCAATCACGGCAGCACCGAAAGCTCCCATAATACCTGCAATGTCAGGTCTTACAACTTCTCGTCCCGTTAATTGCTCAAATGCGCGAAGAACAGAATCGTTGTAAAATGTTCCTCCCTGAACAACAATCTTTTCTCCCAATGAATCCAGGTTATTAAGTCTTATTACTTTAAATAAGGCATTCTTAATCACCGAAAATGAAATTCCGGCAGAAATGTCGCTTATGGTTGCTCCTTCTCTTTGAGCTTGCTTTACCTTTGAATTCATAAATACAGTGCATCTTGTGCCAAGGTCTACAGGATTTTTGGACCATGTTGCTTCTTGCGCAAATTCTTCAACAGTCATATCCAGAGATTTCGCAAATGTTTCAATAAAGGAGCCGCAGCCTGAGGAGCATGCCTCATTAAGCATAATGGAATCAATAACTCCATTTTTAATAACCATACTTTTCATATCTTGGCCGCCTATGTCAATAATAAAGTCCACGCCTTTTAAAAAGAAATCTGCAGCTTTATAGTGAGCAACGGTTTCAATTTCTCCTATATCAACATTTAATGCAGCCTTTATTAAGCGTTCTCCATAACCGGTCACTGCCGTATATGCAATTTTAATGCCTGAATGTAATTGAGAATATAATCCTTTAACTGCATCAAGGGCAGAATTCAGAGGATTTCCTTCATTGCTTCCGTAATAAGAATAAAGAATTTCCCCGTCTTTTGTAATCAGTACTAATTTAGTGGTTGTCGAACCTGCATCAATTCCTAAAAATGCATCTCCAAAGTATTCTTTTATATTTTTTCTTTTAGCTTTATGTTTATTGTGACGCTCAATGAATTCATTATATTCATCTTTATTTTTGAACAAGGGATTTAAATCTATTTTGCGATATGTAAAATTTGAATTTTCTATTTTTGTTTTAATACTATCATAGAAATCATTGAAAGATATTTTTTTATTTTCAATGGACATTAATGCTGCGCCAATTGCAACATAGTAGTTGGCATCATCGGGACATACAAAATTATTTTCCGTAAGATTCAGTGTTTCTTTAAATCTTTCTCTAAGCTCGGACAAGAAATACAAAGGTCCTCCTAAAAACGCTACATTTCCTTTAATAGGTCTTCCTTGGGCAAGTCCGCTTATGGTTTGATTTACAACTGCNNTGGATATCTGATTTGGCAAATACACCGCAGCGTGAAGCAATAGGATAAATAGTTTTATGTTTTCTCGACAATTCATTTAAACCTGCAGCATCGGTCTTCATCAATACTGCCATTTGGTCAATGAAGGCACCTGTACCTCCTGCGCAGGAGCCATTCATGCGCTGCTCTAAATTTCCTGAAAGATATGTTATTTTTGCATCTTCTCCGCCTAACTCTATTACTACATCTGTGGAGGGTATATACTTTTCTATAGCTCTTGTAGAGGCAGCAACTTCTTGTACGAAGGGGATGTCCAAATATTTTGACACATCAATAGCACCTGAACCTGTAACATTTATTCTGAT
>DMWH01000011.1 GCA_003483345.1 Clostridiales bacterium
AATACTTGCTTCATTTCTCATGTTTTCTCCTTTTTTAGGACATAGAGATAATTCATCTGTCCTATTCTTTTTCTATATTGTGGAAATCTTTTATAGGTGGCTCCACAAAACCTTCCGGATTGTACGCAGATATCAATAAATGTTTTCCTCTACGGACATATTCATGTGTTTCCTTTAATATTATAACAATGTTCCAAAATTGTCCACAATAAAAACATATGCTTATGTCCTATGCTTCCAAGTAGGCTGCAATCGTTATATCAGCATTATAATAACCAAAAAATCTGATGTTCAATAGCAAAAAACTACCTTGAATTAAGACTTTAATTAAGGTAGTTTTTATTTTACATTTCTATATTATTTTTGAATTATTTCTCAAGAGCAACACTTTCACCGGCTATACGACCAAATACAGCTATGTCGGCTATTGCGTTTCCGCCAAGTCTATTTGCTCCATGAATGTCACCTGTAACTTCTCCTGCTGCATATAGACCAGGAATAGGATTGTCTTCTTTATCTAAAACGCGACAATCAGTATCTATTTTTAATCCACCCATTGTATGATGTACGGTTGGAAGTCTTTTAGCTGCATAATAAGGCGGATTACCAAGTTTTTTATCATAAGTTGTTAACCCTAATTCATCAACTGCACCGTCAACCACCGCATTGTAATCATCTATGGATTTCTGAAGATTAGCCGCATCAACTCCTATTAATTTAGCCAATTCTTCAACAGTATCAGCTTTAAATGTTTTTCCGAGTTTTACAGCATTTTCAATTTCAATATTTCCTGCAGGATACTTATTTGTATCTGCAACTACCCACATTGTTCCTCCGGGTTGTGCATAAATTGCATTAACCATAACGTCACGCCTTGCATCCTCGGCAACAAATCTTTTACCTTCGTTGTTTACAAATATTCTGTTCAATCCTGATGTTCCCGGAACTCCCATCATCATACCTGTTCCAACTTCTCCATTTGGATGTAATTGGATAAGTCCCATGTCTATCAGCTGAGCACCAACTGCTTCAGCCATCACAATACCATCACCNNTGTGCTGCAACACTTTGATTAGAACATCCAATGCTGCTATCTAAGTTAGCCCATAGCGTATTATATTTTTGTCTCATTTCTACATTAGCTCCAAAACCTCCGGTAGCTACTACAACTCCCTTGTTTGCATTGTATGTAACAGGGTTGTCTCCATTCATAGCTTTAACTCCAACAACTCTACCATCCTTAACAATTAGTTCTTCGGCTTTTGTATTTAATTGCACTTCAATATTATCATGTGAATCGATATAATCTACAAAACCGAATATTGAAGCAAAACCATCGGGATATTTATCTTCTATACCGTAGTGGCTTCTTTGCCATATAGCACCTGTTGCCATTCCAAGTTTATCTTGAAATTTGACACCTAAGCTTTCAATCCATTGGTTCGCTGCTAAAGCATTATTTCCTAAAACGCTTATCAATTCAGGATTGCCTTCATAGTCTCCTCCATTGTAAGTCTGCAGCATATGGAGCTCAGGACTGTCAAAGAGCCATGTATTCCCTTCTGCAATATGTTCCTCATATTGTTCTTTTATTGTTTCTTGCAGTTGTTTTTCATAATCATCATGAGGCTCCTTTTCAAGAAGTTTCATTAAAGCATTACGATTACTATCTGTCATCTCGGTAAGCTTTGATCTTTCAGAATCTGCAGCATTAAATGCACCACCTGAGAATATTGTACTTCCTCCAACCATTCCAAGTTTTTCAACTACTATGACAGAAGCACCATTCTGATGAGCAGAAACAGCTGCTGCTAATCCTGAACCGCCTCCACCAATTACTATTACGTCTGCTGTATATTCAGCTGCTTTTGGCGTTTCTTTTTCTTTTTCAACAGTCCACATTGACAAATCTGCACCTGCTTGTTCCAGACAATCTTTTACTGCAGTAATTACAGCTCTACTTGCAAAAGTAGCTCCGGATATTGCATCAACAGCTACTGATTGTTGTTCAACAATAGCCTCCGGAACCTTATCAATTACTTGCCATACTCCATACGTTTCAAAATGTTCAATTATTTTTACACTCTTAATACTTGTTTCATCAACAACCGTTTCAACTGTAACAGGCCCATTATGTCCGTTTGCAGTAGCTGTATATGTTCCCGGAGTAAGTTTAGCTTCAGGAACGGTTTCAGGTTCCTTTTCATCAACAGGAGCCTCTGTCTGCTGTCCACATCCAACGATTGAAAACAACATACCTAAGCAAATCAGTAAAGCAATAAATCTTTTCATTTTTACATCTCCCAAATGTTAGTTTTTTTGTCTTGTTAATTAATTAATTAACATTTTATATTATAAATTATATACTTTTAAAATGTCTATGGCTGAAAGTTACAAGACTACTAATAATTAACATTAAATCCTTTTATTGTTAAATTATTAATTATCTGTTACATTCCTTTCCGTTACCCAATAATCTTATCAATTGTCTTTTCGCACGATGAGTCATCATAATCATAATCTTTTAAGCCGCAAACTATTGTTTCTTCTACCGGTTTATTCTTTTTATTCTTTCCCATAATAAACCTCCCTATTTTAAATTATTTATTAAACGTTATATTAATCAGACACAATCAACAATAATTTTTTAATCACAAATATACATACAGTCCTCTTTAAGGATAGAAACTTGTATATATTGTAATAAGTTGTAATACATGCTATCATAAGCTTATAAACAATGCGGAGAATTTAAAGTTAAATTTATAAGGGAGATTTTAAATGAACACAGTTGAAAGAAAACTAAACACACTAATTGCCGTCTACAATAAATTAGTAAAGGGCATTGATGATGAAGCAATTATGAGTCAAGATCGTGCATACGGCGGAATTATTCGCTCCGGAAAAGGTAAGCTTGTAGAAAAAATAACTTCTAATCTTGTGGAAATTGCATGGGTTGATGTATTGAATCAGAAACTTTCGAGAATGGAAATCAATAAAAAGAAAATACCGATTGGCATCAAGGATGATTATATTGAAAGAATATCCAACCCGGAAGTAAAGGATTATGTTGCCTCACATAAAGACGACCTCATTTACAAGTTTGGAACAGATGTGCAGGTTTATATCGATCAAAGACTTGTTCTTCCAATTGAATGCAAAGCATATACAGAAAATGCCATGTTAAAGAGAATCCTGTTTGATGCAAAATTGATGAAGGAATCAATGGGTATCAATACATATTATTTAGTACAACTTGAAAGCCAGCTGGGTGGAGACTATTGTAAGTTGAACAATGTTACTTATGGCAGTCCGGCTACACATGCATTACTGTCACATGTAGATGTTGATTTAAAAATAATAACACTTCTTAAGGGCGAAAGAATGGTTGACAGACCTATTCATAAGACTGAATTTTTTAAAGAGTTGGAAATGATACAGTTGAAGAAGGCAGTTAATCTATTTGTAAATGATCTAAAAAAATATGCGAGGTGATTATTCTTATGTTTGATGTAAAAGTCTCACAAGAACAACTTCATTATGCTAAGAAAATGGTTGATGACTATAATTTTGGTCAACGAGGATATGGAGATGGTAACAAAAGTGAACAATTAACAGGAATAATAGGGCAAACGGTTTTTGCTGATCTTATTGGGGAAAAACGTCCTGATGGCTTAACCGGTTTTGATGGTGGAATAGATTTTTTCATTAACGGTAAGCGGGTCGATATAAAAACAATGACAAGAAAGGTTCCTGTCAAGGACTATTATGTACACAACTTTATTGGATATCAAAAGAATTATGATGTAGACTATTATGTATTTACTTCATACAATACAACAAGCAGAGTTTTGACTATATGCGGTTATATTGGAAAAGAAGATTTTTTTGAGAAAGCATCATTTTTCCCAAAAGGATCCTTGCGCAAAAGGTCAGATGGGACATCATTTCGTACGTTTGCACCATTATACGAAATCGAACAAGCTGATTTGATGAATGTAAATGATATTACCAGCCTGTTAAACAGCATAACATAACAAAAAATAGGGATGCATTTTGATGCATCCTTTTTTATTCTATCATTTCAAAAATGATTGTTGTCCTAATTCAGAATCGTATATACGTTTTTCGGCAGTTGTGCAATATTCCTCTGAAATATCAATACCGAGGTATCTGCGTCCTGCCTTCTTGGCGACAACTGTTGTTGTGCCGGCACCGTTGAAGGGATCCATAACAATATCATTTTTATAGCTAAATAGCTTCAATACACGTTCAACAAGATTTTCCGGGAACATAGCAGGATGCCCGAATTCTCTCATATTGCGCTCCGGAGCAATACTCCATTTCGCGACAACCCATGATTTGAATTCCTCATCTGTAATATCAATATTTTCCTTTTTGCCTTGTTTTTTGAGATCACCTTTACAGTATACCTCGACAAATTCCCATGTATATTTCAAATACGGACTTGACGGACTTTTCCAGCTGCCCCAAGAGCTATACTTGCAGTTATAATTATTCTTTTCCCAAATAATTTCGCCCTTCCAGATCATTTTATTCTGGATAAAAAAATTACTTATAATATGGTGAATTGGAATGTAATCAGAATAAAGAGGCTGAACATTAACAACGAAACGCCCGCCATATTTTAACACGCGTATACATTCCAAAAAAATGCCAAACAGCATATTGAAGTAGTCATTCCACATAGCAGTATCATTGTGTGTATCGTATTCGAGACCAAAGTTATAAGGAGGCGAAGTAAATATAATATCAATGCAATTATCGGGCAATTTTTTCAAAAACTGAAGGCTATCTGCACAAATGATCTTGTTTTCATATTCAGGAGGTAATTCAGTGTTTATTTTTGAAAAATTATTGTCGTTTGCGTAATAATG
>DMWH01000274.1 GCA_003483345.1 Clostridiales bacterium
TCCTAATGCAATGTATACTAAAAAATACAAAGTTGTCTTAAGCAATGAAACTAAACAAGCTAACTGTCCTGTTTTCAGAACAAATGATGAATATTGGGTTTATGGATACGTATTAGACGGATATACTGATTTTCAAGATTGGAAAGACCAAAGCATAGAATCTATTTCTGGTATTTATGATTCTTGGGAAAATGATTATTGGTTTTGGGCAACAGGAAATGGTTCATACTTTTGGCCTTCTGGAAACGAAGGCATTAAAGTAATAATTCCGCCAGAAGGGTATATTACTCTTGATTTGAACCAAGATGATATTACAGCATTTAATTCGCTTAAATATGGTCAAACAGGAACAATTAGGTATACTCATACAGAAACTATCTATGATGCTGGAAATGCAGGTGTTTTTAGTGAAGAAAAATTAAAACACTACTATAGATATAAATTTGATAATCAAGACGAGTGGAGTTCTTGGATTGAAGCTTCAAAAATTTCGAATTCAAATAATTATTCACTTTCTATTCAGAAAAATGATGGAAATACCCTAGTAATTCAGTTTGCTAGAGGAAATATATCTGAAGAATTTGCTCAAACTTATTATGACACTGGATTCTATTTATCAGATATTACAGAAAAAACAATCAATTTAGTTTCTCAAGATACTCCAGGTGAATTAAAAACACTAGAATCACCAGAATATACAATTGAAATTTGGAAATCAAGACTTTCTGATGAAGCAAAATATCAATTTGTTGAATATTTAGATAATTCTTTTGCATATGCTACTAATAAAAATGTAGTTAATTTTGATTTCGATTTTAATGAAATGATTAACATGAGATTTGAAGCTGAAATAAGCTTTTCTTCAGATACTCATGAACAAGCATTATTCGGTTCAGATTATAAGACTAAATTTGGTTATGCAGTTTTTGTTAAAAGAAACAGTGCAACTTCAAAATCTATAGGAATTTATGATTCTACATGTTCAACATATTCTGATATTGTATATCACTCATTTGATGCAGAAGATGATGAAAGAATTAAAATTGCAGTAGGAACTGAAGGTATTTTTGTTAATGATGAGAAAATTTCTTCACAAGCACCAGTAATAACTACTTCCATTCCAGGAAGTGGTGATATTGGTTTATCTTTGTTCAATATGTCAGAAATTCACAATTTTGTAAATGACTGGTCATGGACTTCTGGAAAAAAGTTAAATACGAGTGGAACATTAGATAATAATTCATCATATTCTACTACTGATTATCTTCCATTAACTGTATACGATAATTATTCTATTAGTGGTTCAAATGTCAATAACGATATTGTGTGTTATTACACAGAAAATAAAACGTTAAATAGTTATTCTAACCCTTCTTACGGTGATATAACAATTTCTACTTGGAATAGTCCTATAAAATATTTCAGATATAGTCATGTAAATTCAGACTTAAGTTCTATTAAGATTACTAACATGCAATCTAATGAATATACAAGGTCAACTAGATTTCCAGCTTATCCATATGTTTTAGGTAAAGCATTTACTGGAAAAATATACTCATTTAAAGTATTTGATGAAGAAAAGGGAGAATATAGTTTTGACTTCTCTCCATGTTATAACAAAGAAAGTTCAGAACAAGGATTTTACGATAATCTTCATAAAGTATTTTATCGAGCTTATACTGGTTCTCAATTTAAATCTGGTCCAAATGTTGCTGCTAAAACTTATGGAATGTTGGTTGATATTTCTAATATTTGTGTAAGTTCTTTAAATCTTTCAAAAGAGAGAAATCTTCCAGATACACTTTCTGTAGATATTGAATATGTTCAATTCAAGAAAAAATTGGCTTCTGAAAATACAAGCATTTCTGACGTAATTAAACCTTATTTAGTTGATGTTGTAGTTAAGAGAAACTTTGAGACAATCTTCACAGGAACATTGATGTATGCTAAAGTAACGTTACAAGCTGTAGGAAAGCAAACTCTTACTTTACAAGCTATGGGATATGGTGAACAATTTGCAAAACGTTACATTAACTGTTCTTATGGTGATATGAACTATCCTCAAATGGCAAAACAAATTGTTTATGATGCTCAACATGAGATGAACTGGATAGATAATTATGATTTCTTAGCAGACCAAACAGATTCAGGTGACGAAAATGATACATCTTACTTTAATGGCTGGGGTGCACTTGATTCTGAATATGAGTCATATATCCCAGTAAAAGCTCCAGATACTAATTCATATCTTGCACACTGGCAAAACGGTTCAATTCCGATTGAGTATGGTTGTATGCTTCAGTGCTTTAAGATGAGCTGTTCTCCATTAAGAGGCGGAACTAGATGGGGAACAACTGGAAATTATAATCAATATCTTATAATTGAATACTATCTATGCAATCCTGCATCAATTGATACGATTCAATATGATGATTATGATGTGAGACTTACTTTCACATTTGAAACTGATGGTGAAGATAATACAACGAATACATATTCAGTTACACTTAAAGATTCTGTCGCTTTATCTAATTCAGAACAAGGTGTAAACTGGACAAAATGTTCACACTTGGTAAACCTTGGAAAACTTCAAGGTTCTGTAAAACATATTATGATTTCGAATAACTATCAATATGCTTCAAATACAGGACCAATTTACATAAATGA
>DMWH01000232.1:0-805 GCA_003483345.1 Clostridiales bacterium
GTTCAGAGAATACAGAAGTGAAAACAATGTATTTGAGTATTATTCACAGGAAGAAAGAGATAAACTCTACGGGAAGGCTCCAACAACCGTATGGGAAAATATTAATGCATTTGCTTCTAACGAAATAAAGCAGCAGGTTTTGAAAAAAGGCGATGTTTTTACTGATGAAATCATTAATGCTTTCAGAGTATCCACCACTGAAAAGTGGAAAAATGAACTTGAAGGAAGAATAATACATGATAATATCATGCTGTTAAAAACATTTGTGAAACTCCACAGCGAACAAGACCATGCTACGGATTTAGATGTAGTAAACTGGGAGAGAATTGTCTATTTAAAAACAAAACTAATGAAGGACAGCATGACTAAAAAGTGCATATTTACAAAGATTAAAAATGCAATTTCTCAAGGAGACTATGATACTGCTTCTGATTTACAAATACAAATGAATGAAAAAATGTCTGAGATAAGGTCACTGTATATTGGATATAAAAATAACATATTTTAAGTAAGAGGGGCATACTTTAAATAGGGTGACTCTTTACATTATAACTATTTAATGTATCCCTTACTTTTTATGAACATACTAATGAAGGGGGTTTTTGTCTAATTTTTTATACTTATATATAAATTTTATACAAAAAATGGTGTTTACAAAACTATAAACATATGGTAGAATTACGGCAACAAACGTATTCTTACTTATTGGATAGTAAGTCTACGGTTAAAAAATAATCGCACATAAGTCAGGATAACGTTTATTATTGGGTATGGGTTGGACTATTATATGAATTAGCATTAATTT
>DMWH01000232.1:825-2692 GCA_003483345.1 Clostridiales bacterium
GTACTTGTTATAGTAGCCGTATTGGCATATGCCATAATAGTGTTGGAAGCAGACCCGCATATTCCTATTTTGGTAGGAGCAGCGGTAGGATCGCTTATAGCAGTTTTTGGCTTAGGCTACACTTGGGAAGAGATTGAAAAAGGTATCATTGACTCAATCGGAAGTGTTATGCAGGCAATTATAATACTTGCCATAATCGGTATGTTGATTGGAACATGGATTGGCGGCGGCGTAGTACCTACATTAATTTACTACGGCTTGCAGATATTATCGCCTACCTTCTTCTTAATCACTGCCTTGTTGTTGTGCAGCGTTGTTTCATTGGCTACAGGAAGTTCATGGACTACTGCGGGAACGGTTGGAGTTGCGCTTATAGGTATAGCACAGGGTCTTGGAGTTTCACCGGCATTGGCAGCAGGCTGTATAGTATCAGGAGCATATTTCGGCGACAAAATGTCACCCTTGTCAGATACAACAAACTTGGCTCCTGCAATGGCTGGCGCAACCTTGTTTGACCACATCAGACACATGATGTATACTACAGGTCTTTCATACGGAATTGCAGCTGTTTTATATATTATATTAGGTTTGCAATACAGGGGTAAATCCATAGATGCATCAGAAATTCAGTCTATATTAACGGCAATTGAAAGCATTTATTACATCAACCCCTTATTCTTATTGGTTCCTGTAATTACAATCGGGGCCGTTGCCATGAAAATACCTGCAATCCCGGGACTTCTGTTAGGTGTTGTATTAGGATCATTCTGTATGTTTTTCCAAGGCAGCGGAGATATAGGAAGTATTGTAGATGCTATCCATTACGGAGTAGCTGCAGAATCAGGTCATGCCATGGTTGATGAGTTGTTGTCAGGCGGCGGTATGGACAGCATGATGTGGACCATATCACTGATTATGTGCGCCCTGACCTTCGGCGGTGTTCTTGAATCAACCGGCATGATGGCATGCATTGCAAACAAGATGCTGGGACTTGCCAAGAAGACTGGTTCCTTGATTTTAGTAACTAATTTATCCTGCTTGTTTGTAAACGTACTATGTGCAGACCAATACTTAGGTATTGCCTTACCGGGTAAAATGTTTAAGGATGCTTACGCCGAAAGAGGTTTGGCACCGAGAAACTTGTCCCGAGCCCTCGAAGATTCAGGAACAGTTACATCAGCCCTTGTACCTTGGAATACATGCGGTGCTACAATGGCATCCTTCCTGGGAGTTGAAACATTTGCATACGCACCATTTGCATTCTTTAACCTTTTGAGCCCGATAGCATCAATACTATATGGTTTCACCGGATTCTCCATAATGACTATTGAAGAAGACCCGTCATCACCTCAATTTAAACACAAAATGAAGGTTAAAAAATCACCTCAAGAATTGGAAGAGTATATAGCAAATTATCAAGCTAAAGCAAGATTAGCCGAATAAAAATTAAATCAAAAACCTTGCGGGATTCCGCAAGGTTTTTTTGTAATAAGTATTTGACAATTTTTAGCGTTCAATATATTATATTTTTAATCGATTCTCAAGGAGGATAAAATTGGGTTACGGGAGTATGTTTGAAAAAGAATTAAATAAACTAATTGAAAGTGAAAATAATATTGAATGCATGAAAGATATCATTTTGAATGACATAAACAATACAAAGCAGATTAAAGAATATATTGAAAGGTTGTTGGAATTTTCAACAAAAAATAAGCTGTCAAGGTCTGAAGCTTGGGGTTATTATTTTAAAGGCTGGTACTATATTGATAATTCCGAATATGAAAAAGCAGTTGAAAATTTTATGATTTCTTATGAGCTCTTTGATAAGCTTAACAATAAATATGAAATAGCTTATGCCTGCAATGGA
>DMWH01000240.1:0-4882 GCA_003483345.1 Clostridiales bacterium
GCATTCATCAAAGTAGAATCAGCGTTATTTTCTGCATCGCTTAAAATCTTTGATGTTATATTATCAATGCTCATATCATCACATCCTTATAATAAATTTTTACACACTCCTTTATATTTGAATTCCATTTACCATAAGGAATGATGCAAGAAGTGCTAAAACTGCATATGTCTCAACCATTGCTGCGTATACCATTGCTTTTGCTATTTCTTCGGGTCTTTTTCCAATCAAGTGAACACCGGTAGCTGCAACTTTGCCTTGCCAAATAGCTGATATGGTTCCCGTTATACCGGCCGGCATAGAAGCTGCCAAAAACATTAATCCCTGAGCTGTTGTCAAAGGAGCTATGTTGCCTGCAAGTACACCGATTTTATTCATTATAATAAATGCAATAAGAAGTCCATAAATACCTTGTGTTCCGGGCAGTGCCTGAAGCATTAATGTGGGACCGAATTTTTTAGGATCCTCCGCAATAACACCACCAGCAGCCATACCTGCTATAGCAACTCCCCATGCGCTTCCGATTCCTGCCATAGATGCATTAGCAGCGCCTAAAATAGCTAAAAAACCACCCATTGTAAATTCCATTTAAATTTCCTCCTTAATTTTAATATATTTAGTTTTTTTAGTGAAAGGATTAAATGCATCTCCTCCACCTTCATAAAATTTACCGAAAAATTCTACATATTGAAGCCTTGCCGAGTGAACGAATGAACCAAGACCGTTTATGGCAAGGTTAAGTGTATGGCCGAATACAAAAACCAATACAAACATTATTTTCCCAGGTATGCCGCCTACCATGGAGCCTATTAAACTTAGAACAGATGAAATAACACCTGTTGCAAGTCCGAGTGCAAGAAGTCTTGAATATGAAAGAACATCTCCCAAGTAACCTGTTATTCCATATAGTGACAATACACCGCTTATAAGCTTGCTGATTATATTATCTTTTGCTCTTCCTTGAGTCAGGACAAGACCTATTACAGCAAATAATGTCATCCATTTACCTATAACCGGCAAGGGTGAGCCGGCAATTATCATGTCTCCTGCCAGCCATAATATAGGTCCGATAATAAACAAATACCAGAAACCTATATCAGTTATTGCATCCTTAATTTTACCATCTCTTATTAACATATAACCCTGCATTCCCATTCCTACAAATAAGTGAACGAGACCCATGATGAAAGATACCAATAAGACAGTCATCGGCTCTTTTAAGGGGTCCACCCACACATAGGTCAAAGGTAAATTAATATTGAAAAGATGTCTTGCTCCTACAACTAATCCATCTCCAAACCAGCTTCCATACATTACACCCCAAAACATAGTGGATATACCGCCCCAAAAAAATACCTTAAGCATTTTTCCAAAAGTACCTTCTATATCAAATTTTTTGAGTATAATGAAACATCCCAATGAAAAAAGAAAACCATAGCCTACGTCCCCAAGCATCATGCCAAAGAATAAAACGTAAAACGGTGCCATAACTGTAGTCGGGTCTATATTCGATGGTGAAGGCAGACTATACAGCTCTGTTATTGAATCAAATGGTCCTGAAAAAGCATTATTCTTCAATAATATCGGGAATTCTTCCCCTTCCTCCGGCTTTTGAAAATCATACCAGCACTCATATTCGTCTAAAACTTTTTGAACTTTGTCCTTGCTTACTTCAGGTATCCAACCTTCAATATAAAAGGTTGTATCTGTCTTTAGCATATTACTTAATATTTTATTTTTATCTCTTTCAATTATCAGATGGTCATGGAAAAGTTGAATTTCTTCTTTGCAGGAAACTAATTCTCTTATTCTTTTATCGATTGTTTCTCTCTTAGCAGATATTTCTTTTAAGCTGTTCTCATATTGGATAATATTTTCCGCTGCAGTACCGCTTAAATCCTTGAATATCACAGCACTAAAACCATATTGTTTTAGAAATTCCAGAATATCCTCCTTTTCCTCGGTAAGGCAAATAAATGAGCAATAATACTGGTCCTTGTCGCTGCCTATTACATTTATAATGCATCTGTCAGTTGTTTGAAGAAGCTGGGATTTTAACTCATCTATTTCAGCAATATTAGGTATTGTACCCATTATAATGCTTGAATATTTCGTCTCAGTCATATCTAGAGGAATATCATAACTGCTCCATGGTTTTAAACTCAAAATGGATGCTTCTATTTTATTTCCCTCAGAGCATAGCTCACTTAATGACTTATTTAATTCAAGAACCTTGGCTACATTTTCAGATACACTGTTGTTTTCCTCTAATTTTTTTCTAAATTCATCCGATGATATCGTTTTTCTTGTGGTAAATAAAGGTCTTTTACTTGTGTCATACAATTCAAGGGTGTTCAGTACTTCGTTAATCTGAGAAATTTTAACATCGAGATTGTTAACTACATTTTCATTTCCATCTCTTTTTACATAAGAAGTCCATTCGGGGTCTGTAAGTTTTGTATCTTGCGAGCTTATTTCCACAACGCCTAAATCCATAATTCTCTTCATAAGCTCTGTTTTTATGCTGTCTAAACCTATTATGTTGACTTTATTCATATTAACTATTGTCACTGGTCTTCACGATCCTTTCCAGTATAATTGAAGCTGCGACGTCCATATTATCATTTGCCTTTGTTAAAATTTTGTCACATTCCTTTGCAGCATCATTAATAATGCCGTCATAAAGAAGCTGTCCCTCGGATTCTGCTTTGCTTAAAACTTCAGATCTGTGAGACTCTGCTGTTTTTCTTGCTTCATCCAAGATATCTTGAGCTTGTGCATTAGCATTGGTAATAACTAATCTTGCTTGTGCTGCGGCATCTTTTTTAATTGCTTCAGCCTTTTCCTCCGCCTCCTTTATTACCTTAATTACTTCAATTGACACTATACCACCACCTTTATGATATTTCTAGAAATTTTCTATCATTCCACATTAACTTATATTAAAGTAAAAACAAGCATTTGTCAAGTTTTTGTCTAAATCCAAAAATACTAAAAGAAGAGTATTTTTGGATTTTAGTGTTTAAAGTAACTTTGATTAAACCATAAATTATGATTCTTCTTTACTTAATAAGTATTTGTTTACAATAGTAAAATTTATCGGTAAATGTCAAAAAAAATAACTTATATCACAAGAGTGATAAAAGTTATTCTTATATTCATTAACAAACATAGGCATACCCTTTACTAAAGAAAGGCCAGGGCTATTCAACCGCAAATATGAGCGTTGCTTCTGCCGCAACTTGGTCATCAACATAAGCAACTGCAGAACCGATTCCAAAAGTTGATTTCATCTTTGTTATTTCTGTAACAAGCTTTAATGTATCTCCCGGAATTACTTTTCTTTTAAACTTTGCGCTTTGAATTCCCCCGAAATAAACTGTCTTATTTTTGAATTTTTCTAAAGACAATATGGCAAAAGCACCTGTCTGAGCTAAAGCTTCAATAATTAGAACGCCGGGCATTACCGGGTTTCCGGGAAAATGACCTTGAAAAAACTGCTCATTCATCGTTAAATTTTTGATTCCCACAGCCTTTTGACCTTCTTGAAGCTCGATTATTTTATCGACTAAAAGCATGGGATATCTGTGAGGAATTACATTTTGTATATCATTTATATTATAAACCATAATTTCATCCTTTAAATTTTTTTGCTACTAAGGTTGCATTATGACCGCCAAAACCAAATGCATTTGACAAGGCATACTCAAATTCCTTTGAAATTCCAACATTAGGCACAAAATTTAAACCTAATTCCGGATCTGTCTGTTTATGATTTATGGTTGCAGGAATAAAGGAATCTTCTATAGCTTTAACGCAGATGATTGCTTCAACTGCTCCCGCTGCCCCAAGCAAATGTCCTGTCATTGATTTTGTAGAGCTTACATATATATTTTCTGATTCTTCCTTAAAAACATTCTTAATAGCCTGGGTTTCAAATTTATCATTGTACAAGGTACTTGTTCCGTGGGCATTTATATATGTTATATCCCTTGGTTCGACACCTGCATCCAAAATAGCATTTAACATTGACTTAGATGCGCCTTCTGAGCTTGGATCAGGGCTTGTCATGTGATATGCATCACAGGTTGCACCATACCCTACTATTTCACCATATATTTTTGCTCCCCTTTTGACAGCATGCTCATAATCTTCAAGCACCATTACACCGGCACCTTCTCCCATTACAAAACCATGTCTATCCTTATCGAATGGAATAGAAGCTCTGTTTATGTCTCTTGTTGTTGATAATGTAGTAAGAGCCGTAAATCCTGCAATAGAGCATGGAGTTATTGCTGCTTCAGCGCCTCCTGCAATCATAACATCACAGGTTCCATCCTGTATTCTTCTGTATGATTCTCCTATTGCGTTAGCTCCGGTGGCACAAGCCGTAACCGTACTTACATTGACAGCCTTCGCCTGATACTTAACGGCAACTAATCCGGATGCCATATTTGAAAGCATCATTGGAATGAAAAAAGTTGAAATCTTTCCCGGTCCCTTTTCCAACAGCTTTGCATGTTCTTCTTCTATTGTATGTATTCCACCGACTGCACTTCCGACAATGCAGCCAAACCTGTCGGAATCAACCTCTTTAGTATTAAGACCCGAATCCTTGACTGCAATATCTGCAGCTGCTATGGCAAACTGGCTGTATCTGTCCATCCTTTTGGCTTCCTTTTTTTCCATATACAAAGTAGGGTCAAAATCCTTCACTTCAGCAGCTATTTTTACGCTGAAATCCGATGTATCAAAAGATTCTATAAAATCAATTCCGCATACTCCCTTTTTTACATTTTCCCAAAAAATATCTCCCGAGCCGATAGGGCTTACTACCCCCATTCCTGTTATAACAACTCTTCTTTTCATTATTCTCTCCTTA
>DMWH01000240.1:5023-5158 GCA_003483345.1 Clostridiales bacterium
CATCTCTGCCTTAATATCCTCAGGTATTTTATCTGTCATTTCAGTTTTAATAAATCCCGGTGCCACAGCATTTACCAAAATATTTTTCTTACCTAATTCTCTTGCCATGGACTTTGTCATACCTATTACTCCTGC
>DMWH01000240.1:5318-6201 GCA_003483345.1 Clostridiales bacterium
CCAAAATTATTGTAAGCTTCATCTATAAGTTTTTTTGCATCTTCATAAAGAGATATATCGCACTTAACTATTATATTTTTTGTATCTTTATTAGTAAAATTATCTATAAGTTCTTCCATTAAAGCAGTGTTGCTTCTGTAGTTCAACACTAAATTGTAATTCAGCTCGTTCAATCTTTTAGCAATTACAGCTCCTATACCTTTGGAAGCTCCTGTTATTATGGCAGTCTTCATGGTTTTCCTTCCTTATTTTAAGCTCCTGCAAATTGCAGATATGTATTTAGCCCTTGAACATTTTCAATATTTATTGATTTAACATTTTTGTCAATTCTTTTAATAAATCCGGAAAGTGTTTTACCGGGTCCTATTTCCACAAATGTATTTACTCCGTCTGCAATCATTTTTCTGACGCACGCCTCCCACCTGACAGGATTATACACTTGTTTTTCAAGCTTTTCTGCAATTTTACTTATTTCGTAATATACGCTATCCACATTTGATATAACTTTAGTAACAGGTTTTTTGAATTTTATTTTAACCAAATCTTCTTTCAATTTATCACCTGCGGGTTTAAGCATTGATGTGTGAAATGGTGCGCTCACTTGAAGCTTTACTGCTTTTTTGATATTAAACCGAGGTGCTTTATCAATAGCATTATCAATGGCAACACTTTTTCCGCCTGCTACTATTTGTCCCGGATAGTTAAAATTAGCAGGTTCCAATAAACCATATTTTGAAGTTATATCCTTGCAAAAAGCAATTGCTTCCTCATCCGTACAGCCTAAAAGAGCTAACATGCCTCCCTCTCCTAAAGGAACTGTATTTTGCATATAATTTCCTCTTTTATATACTAACTGTACGGCTTTTTCAAAGTCCATTGCACC
>DMWH01000235.1 GCA_003483345.1 Clostridiales bacterium
AATCAAGAGCATTGCCGACCTCATCAGGATAATATCTGTATTATCACCAACATAGCAGGAAGTAGCACCGAGATGTATAATTGGTTTGGCTGCAGGGCATTGCTCTCCATAAGCCAGGATATGCGCCATAACATCGTGTCTGACCTCGGCTTCATATTTATTGGCAGCTTCATAATTGATGTTTTTAGCATTGCATATCATTTCGTCAATTTGGTTTTGGGTTATATCAAGTCCCAATTCTTTCTGACTTTCGGCAAGGGCAATCCACAACCTTCGCCATGTTGAAAATTTGTTATCATCTGAAAATATAAATTGCATTTCAGAGCTTGCATATCTTTTACATAATGGATTTTCGTATTTAACAGACATTTTTTAATCTCCTTAAAACTTCTCTGTAACCGCCAAGCACATCTCCAAGGTCACGTCTAAAACGGTCCTTATCAAGTTTTTTTCCTGTTTCCTTATCCCACAAACGGCAGGAGTCGGGGGATATTTCATCACAAAGGATAATTCCTTCTCTTGTTCTTCCAAATTCAAGCTTGAAGTCCACAAGGGTTATGCCTGCCTTATCAAATAAATCACTGAGAAGAGCGTTAATTTTTAGTGCAGACTCCTTCATCTCATAAATTTCATCCTTGCTTGCAATTCCGATTGCAGTTATCTGACTCTCATTTATCATAGGGTCACCAAGCTCATCACTCTTTAAGCTAAATTCGATTATGGTGTTATTAAGTACAGTTCCTTCGGGAACTCCATATTTATTTGAGAAACTGCCTGCTGCTATGTTTCTTACGATAACCTCAACCATAACAATTTCAGCCTTTTTAACAAGTACGCTGCGCTCATCAATTACCTTTAAAAGATGAGTTTTTATACCATTCTTAGAAAGGTAGTTAAAAATTATATTGGAAATTTCAGCATTTAGCTGTCCTTTCTCCAAAAGCTCTTCCTTCTTTTTTCCGTTAAAAGCCGTTGCGGTATCCTTAAATTTGATAAGCAGGCTTTCATTATCTTCTCCACTGTAAACAATTTTAGACTTACCCTCATATAAAATTTCGTTCATAATTTAGACCCTCTTTCTTCACAAATTTTTAATTTTACGTACCAGATATTTTTCAATCTAAAAAGGTGCTCATCACATAATGCAATTTGGGGGCAGTTTATCAACCGACTTAAAAACTCGGTTTTTTTTTACTGCTCACCGCATTATCTGATGAACACCTTTATTTTTACTCAATTATTATGAATTATTATTTATTATTTGTCAAGATTTTTTTTTATAATTTTTGTCATTTTTTTGAAAAAAGTATTTGCAAGAGAATGGTTAGGAAAAGCTATAATTTTGTCATTGCTAATAACTAACTTTTTTGTTATTCTGAACCATAGGTGAAAGAATCAGGATAATATAAAAATCAAACCACCGGGGGAGCAATATGCTGAAAAGAATTACAAATTTTTTAACAAGCCTTAAGTTTGGAATAATTTTGTTTATTATTATAGCCGTGTATTCAATAATAGGCACAGTTATACCGCAAGGAATGGATTTGCAGTTTTATTTAAATCAATACCATACATTTGGCAGTCTAATGGTTTTTCTGCAATTTGACCGGGTATACAGCTCGGTAATTTATTTAGCAATCGTATTAGTCTTTGTTATAAATTTGGTAGGCTGCACGCTGAAAATTCTACCTGTTCAATTAAAAAAAATGAAAGATTATATTCCCACTAAAGGAAAGAATAATGAAAATCTTTATGAAAATTGGATGGATATTGAAGATATTAAAAGTGGATTTACTAAGAAAGGATTTAAAGTTATTGATACGGAAGATGGCTCATATGCCGTTAAACACAGAATCGGGCATGTCGGCTCATCAGTAACACATTTAGGGATTGTTATAATAATTTTGGGCGCCCTTATAGGCAATATGTTTGTAAAGGAAGGATATATAACCTTAGCACCCGGTGAAATTTATGAATTCAATGAATATGGGTTTACTTTTAAGCTCGATGACTTTTATCTGGACCTAAGAGAAGACGGTTCTGTTGAACAGTATTACAGTGAATTAACAGTCTATGAAGATGAAAAAGAACCAAGGTCAGAAACGATATGGGTAAATAATCCCCTTAATATCAACGGAATGTATTTTTATCAGTCCAATTACGGCTGGGCAAGCAAAATGCAAATTACGTGCGCAGAAGGACATGTGCATCAAGAAAGTATATTTAAAGAAAATCCGCATGTTTTTTATGATAAAGAAAGTCTTACGGTACTTCTCTACGGTTATTACCCTGATTTCAGTATGGATATACACGGTAATCCCATAACATTGTCTCAGAATGTGAGAAATCCCGCATATGCAGTAGTTCTTTATAATGAAGAAGGGTATGTGAATTCATATATAGTACGGCCGGGACAGCCTATAGAGTATAAAGATATAGAAATTAAATTTGTTGATTCCGTATTATATACGGGACTAACCTACAGACAGGATTTCGGATATTACCCTGTTATGATTGGAAGTATAATTTTGACATTAGGAATACTGTTATCATTTTACTTTTATCCTAAATATATATTAATTTCACCTGATGAAATAATACCTGTAACCAGACAAAACGTATGGGGATTCACTATAAAAATAAAGAGAATGTTGAAAGAATTGAATAAAGTAAGGGGGAATAATCAATGAATATAGTTTTCTTTGAAGAAGCAAGTTTTACCATTGCATTTATTATTTATATTGTAGCAGCATTAGGTTTTTTCGTATATCTTGCGGGAGGTAAAGAAAAGGCAGACAAAATTGCTGTTTACGCTTCATTGGCAGGATTTATCGTGCATACAGCGGCAATGATTCTTAGAGTAATTGAGTCAGGCAGACTGCCTTTCAGCAATCAATTTGAATTTGCAAGCTCTTTTACATGGGGTATAGTCTTAATCTTTTTGATTATTCAGTTCTACTATAAGTTTTCATCCTTGGGTGCATTTGTAATGCCCTTGGCATTTTTAATGATGGGATATGCTTCAATGCTTTCAAAGGACATAAAACCTTTAATGCCGGCATTGCAAAGCAGGTGGCTTTCGATACATGTAGGCTCGGCAGTTATTTCCTACGGCTCCTTTGCGGTTGCATGCGGATTGGCAATTATGTATTTGCTTAACCGAAAAAATATGGATAAAGCAGACAGTAAACTGCCTGATGCCGAAGCTTATGATTATTTAAGCTATAGGATAATCGCATTTGGATTTTTGATGCTTTCGATAGTAATTGTAACCGGAGCCATTTGGGCTAAGTATGCATGGTCAAGATACTGGGCATGGGACCCCAAAGAAACATGGTCTTTGATTACATGGTTAATTTATTCCGTATATTTGCATCTTAGATTTAACAGGGGCTGGAAGGGAAAACCGGCAGCCTTGTTTGCAGTAATAGGTTTTGTATGTGTAATATTCACATTCGTGGGAGTAAATATTTTGCTGCCCGGACTTCACAGTTACAAATAAGTTACACTCCTTTGCGGTGCCACGTTTGCGGTGCTACATCCCTTGGTGCCTGGCACCGTTTAGTATAGTATCGTGATACCACCCAGTTCAAAAAAATTTTTCTATAATCGAACAAATGTTTGACAAATGTTTTTCTTTATAATATAATAATCAAAGAAGACTAAGAAAAACTTGGTGAAAATATGGAAGACAATTTGTTTGAAAAGTTAAGGATTTTGTCTGATGCGGCAAAATACGACGTATCATGTGTTTCAAGCGGTGTAGAAAGAAAAAACAATACAGTGGGCGGAATAGGCAATGCTTCTGCTGCAGGCATTTGTCATGCTTGGTCCTCGGATGGCAGATGTATTTCACTTCTAAAAATCCTGCTTACAAACGACTGCATTTATGATTGCAAATATTGTTTGAACAGGGTGACAAATCCAATCAAAAGAGCAACTTTTACCCCGGAAGAGGTTGCGGAGCTAACCATTCAATTTTACAGAAGAAATTATATTGAAGGGTTATTTTTAAGCTCGGCCGTTGAAAAAAGTCCCGACCATACCATGGAAAATATTTACAGGGTACTTGAGCTCTTAAGATATAAGTATAATTTTTGGGGCTATGTTCATGTGAAGGTCATTCCGGGAGCAAATCCTCTTTTGGTTCAAAAAATGGGTATGCTGGCAGATAGGATGAGTGTTAACATCGAACTTCCCACAAGAGAAAGCTTATCCTTATTGGCACCTCAAAAAAAGATGGAGAACATTCTTAAGCCCATGTCTCTCATACATAATGAAATTTCTCGTGCTATTGAAGATATGAATCATTTTAAAAATGCTCAGAAATTTGTACCGGGCGGTCAATCGACACAGATGATAATCGGAGCCACCCCTGACAGCGATAAAACAATCCTAAGCGCATCACAAAATTTGTATGATAAATTCAGGATGAAGAGAGTGTTTTTTTCTGCATACGTTCCGGTTATATCATCACCGAATTTGCCTGCCGTAAGTACCATGCCTCCGTTGTTAAGGGAGCACAGGTTGTATCAGGCAGACTGGCTCATGCGGTTTTATTATTATAAATCTGAGGAATTGTTTACTGAAGTTGAGCAAAATCTTGATTTGGAATTTGACCCGAAAATGGTGTATGCATTGAGAAATATTGACAAATTTCCAATAGAAATCAACAATGCATCATACGAAGAGCTTTTAAGGATACCGGGGCTTGGGGTAACCAGTGCCCAAAGGATAATAAGGGAAAGAAAAAATGCCCAAATTTCCTATGATTCTCTTAAAAAAATGAGGACTGTTTTAAAGAGGGCTAAATATTTTATTACCGTTAAGGGTAAATACTATGGCAATACAAAGATTGAGCCGGAAGCAATAAAAGCAGAAATAAGGAGTAAGGAAATTCAAAGGCAAATGAGTATCTTTGAATTGTTATAATCA